>JBIJDQ010000489.1:0-2916 GCA_044344025.1 Rhodoferax sp. | reverse complement strand
CCCACCCAAGATGGAATAACCCAGCAAACGCCCAAGTTGAAACGTCAAAAGTGCAGAATTTTTATGGGGTCCGGCGGTCTGCCCGATGCCGGCGCAGGCTGCGCCACACATGGCGATGCAGTGCGGCCCCCCCACAAGACCCATCACCAGGGCCGTGAGTACTAACGAATATTGCATCCGTCGATGCTAAATGATCTTGGAAAACTTAGCCCGGGTGCGGTCTGTCTGCAGATTTTTGTCAAACACCATGGCAACACCACGCACAAAGAACCATCCCTGCGCCGTGACTTGAATGCCGGCATCATCTACGACCACCAAGCCCTGGTCTGCAAGCGACTGAAGTGCCTCCAGTTCTTTAGCGAAATAGGTCTTGAAATCGATCAAATGCCCTAGATTGATCGACTCAAATTGCAACTCGCCCTGGCACATGATGGCCATGATGACCGCGCGGCGCACCAAATCGTCACGCGTGAGCGCCAAACCCCGCACTACAGGAAAACGCCCCTGATCGAGAAAATCGTAATACTCTTCAAGCGTTTTGGCGTTCTGGCTGTAGGTGGCACCGATACGACCAATGGAGGAAACGCCCAAGGCGATCAAATCACAATCCGGCTGTGTGCTGTAGCCCTGGAAATTGCGGTGCAGACGACCTTGGCGCTTGGCTACGGCCAAAGCGTCGTCTGGCAATGCAAAATGGTCCATACCAACATACACATAACCGGCGTCCAGAAAAGCGGCCAATGAGCGCGACAGCATGGAAATTTTGGCACCACCGCTAGGGAGCTCAATCGTGTTGATACGGCGCTGAGGTTTGAAGCGCTCCGGCAAATGCGCATAGGCGTACAAGGCAATGCGATCCGGGCGCAACTGCGCTACCTGCGCCAGCGTTCGGTCAAATGACTCGGGGCTTTGCTGCGGCAAGCCGTAAATCAAATCAACGTTGATTGAGTCAAACCCGCGAGCCCGCGATGCCTCAACCAGCGAGAAAACTTGTTCCACCGGTTGTATGCGGTGGACTGCTTTTTGCACAGCGGGGTCAAAATCCTGCACGCCAAAGCTCAACCGATTAAAGCCCAGTTCGGCCAAGGTATCCAGACGCGACGCATCTACCGTGCGGGGGTCTACCTCAATGGAGTACTCGCCACCGGGCACGAACGAAAAATTCCGGCGCAACATTCCCATCATTTCCCGCAGCTCGTCGTCACTCAGAAAGGTCGGGCTACCGCCACCCAAATGCAACTGGGTAATCGTCTGCCCCTGCCCGATCAAAGCTGTATGCAGGTCGACCTCTCGGCTGAGGTAGCGCAAATACTCTGCACCACGGCTGTGGTGCTTGGTAATAATTTTGTTACAGGCACAGTAGTAGCAAAGTGACTCACAAAACGGTATGTGCACATAAATCGACAAAGGCAGCGTCATGGCGGCTGCGCCGCTACGCCGCTGTGTCAGTGCCAGCGCATAGTCATCTGCACTAAACGCTTCAACGAACCGGTCTGCCGTGGGATAGGACGTGTACCGTGGGCCAGACACATCAAAGCGGCGCAATAGTTCGTCAGTAACAGGTGCAGCGGACATAAAAACTCCAATGTAAGCTGGCGAATATGCCGTATATTGGAGTCATGCCACTTGATTTACATCAAGGAGCAAACAGGTAATGAAAGTTGCAAATTGACCGGTATCATCTAGCCATGCTTGAATCCGACACCTTACAGCCAGCTGCCGGCGACGCAATTGCGTCGATTGCCATAAAGCCCTGCCCAAGCGGTGGTGCGGTGAGCACTCAAACAATCAAGGTTGCATGTTCCAACTGCAACCTGCGTGAGTTGTGTATGCCCCTGGGTTTGTCTGCCACCGAGCTTGATCGCATAGATGATGTGGTCGCCAGCCGCAAAAAGATCAAACGTGGCGATACGCTTTTTCGCAACGGAGAAAAGTTCAGCAGCCTGTTTGCCATTCGCACCGGCTTTTTCAAGACCTGCGTGGCCTCGGAAGACGGCCGCGATCAGGTAACGGGATTTCAAATGGCTGGCGAGATCATTGGTTTGGACGGTATCGTCAATGAACACCATACCTGTGACGCAGTAGCGCTTGAAGATGCCGAAGTGTGCGTCATGCCGTTTGACCGCATCGAAGAACTTTCTCGTGAAGTGAGCGCATTACAGCGCCATGTGCACAAAATAATGAGTCGTGAAATCGTTCGTGAAAACGGCGTCATGCTGCTTCTGGGAAGTATGCGCGCCGAGGAACGGGTAGCAGCTTTTTTGCTCAATCTGGTGCAAAGGCTGCACGCGCGTGGCTTTTCACAGTCTGAACTCGTTTTGCGAATGACCCGGGAAGAAATCGGGAGTTTTCTGGGCCTGAAGCTGGAAACCGTCAGCAGAACTTTTTCGAAGTTTGCGGAAGATGGAATCGTGGAAGTGAAGCAGCGTCACGTTCGTATCATCAACACCGATTCACTCAAAGACCTGGTGAACCCCAAAACCGACCACTAAGCTCGCGGGTCCGGTTGGAACCGACGTTCAGGGTTTTTTCGGTTCTTGCGGTACACCAGTAGCGGCATGATTGCGCCCTTGGTTCGCAGGTGCCAAACTCGCCGGATTGGTAGCCAAGCCTTGCTTGGACTTCAAAATCTTCTGGTACTCAGCACTATCGACCACCTGATCGGCATTGGAGAAGGCGATATAGCCAGTAGCGATTGCCGCAACAACAACCAGTGCAGGCCCCCCAACGACCATCCATACATGGCCAAACTTCCACCAGGGTTGATTCGGAGCAGTAGCAGATTCAGTCATAAAAACCTCTTAACGCGGAACAATAAAGACCGACTTTTCAGAAACAACGCCAGCAGAATCGAGGGCCGCGATTTTAAAATGAATAGTGTGGGACCCCGCAGGAACGGCATCAAAAGGAACCTGC
>JBIJDQ010000487.1:0-2919 GCA_044344025.1 Rhodoferax sp. | reverse complement strand
CTGGAGGATTGGTCAAACGCCATAAGGAAAAGATCGACCAGATCGACAAATTTATCGAAAACCTTGAGCCTTTGATGAACGCAGACTTTGCAGCCGCCCGAATCATTGCCATGATTCCGCACGCCCTCGACGTGTTTTCGCCTTACATCGGGCTGGACATGGACAAGGAGAAGAAATTTGCCCAAGAGCAATTCGAGATGCTAAATGGTGTTGTGGCACCTGGCATTGAGCCCGCAAAATCAGATGCGGTCAAATACCTGCAGGACATGAAAAAGGCTTGGGATAGCAACAGGGCCTATGTGGAAAAGCTGATGGTTCACCGCAAAAGCCGTGGATCGGTCAAAACACTTCTGAAGTACTGGCGCAATGACCCAGCCTCGTTCTATGCCGCCATCGACCGCATGGCGCAGATTCCGGAAAAAATCAAGCTCTACACCGATCTGCTCGCCGGTTTCAGCAAGGCCGGTGGCTCTCCAGCTGAACTGGACATCAAGCAAATGTACAAGGCGTTTGCAGAGGCTTATGAGGGAAAAAGCATGAACACACTGATGCGTTTCCTGGGTCGGGATTGGGAAACCGAAGACGGCACCTCGCGCGCAGAGCTGGAACAAAACCTGCGCAACAACTTTCGGGTGTTTGATTCGATCCAGTTCAAGATGGAGGGGCTGTCCATCACCGGCAGCGGTCAGGAGTTTACGGTGTCATACAGTGTCAACATGACTGGCAAGATACGTCAACTCAATGCCACCCACGAAGAGAAATCCACGGTCAAGGACACTGTCACGATAACGAGCGAGGGTCCGCGCATCGTCAAGACCTCCGGTGGAAGAATCTGGATGAAGTAAACGGCTTTGTTGTTGCAAGTGGCTTGGGCCGTGGGGGTGCATCAAGGCTGCGCTGTGCCCATAAGCTCCAATTGCATCACGATCATGTTCACCAGCGTCGCCACGGATGGCCTTCCGGTGTCCATATTGAAGTGACAGGTTTCGCGGTAAAGCGGGTCGCGCTGGGCGTGCAAGTCCCGAAGGCGTTGCATCGGGTCAGCCACTTGCAGCAAGGGTCGGCTCTTGTCGTGGCGCAAGCGGCGAAACAATTCGTCAGGCACCGAATTCAAATAGACCACCTGAGTGCGTTCATGCAAATGCTGTCGATTAAGTGGCCGTAGCACCACGCCACCACCCGTGGAAAGCACGCCTTTGGGCTGCTGCGTCAGTTCATCAATGACAGCCTCTTCAAGATCACGAAAGCGGGCTTCCCCCTCTTGCTCAAAATACTCTCTAATGGAGCAACCCAAACGCTGCTCGATCACTTGGTCAGAGTCAAGAAACGGCAATTGCAAACGCCGGGCGAGTTGTCGTCCGACGGTGGATTTACCGGAACCGGGGAGGCCGATGAGGGAGATCACGGAAGCGTTGTGAAACCACGTGAAGACACCGTAGTTTGTGTATTTCCGGCTGTGTCTTTCGCGACGAAATACACCGTGTAAGCGGTATTTGCTGCTAGGGATGACAACACTGCTCCTGCTCGAACATTGCCCGCCATTCCAATCACCGTACCTTGGAAAGTCACTGCAAAAACACTCGGCGCAGCCAAGGAAGTTAACTGAACTTTGTAGTACCCGGAGCCAGCTTCGTCAATTGCTGCAGAAAACAAGGCATCGCTACTAGTGATCGCTTCGACAAATGGCTGCCCTGATGCAGTGAATACAGGAGCAGTTGTATCTGGCGCAGGCTCTGGCACATTGACCGTAAGTGAGCTTTCAATAGTTCCTGAACCACCCGCCACGCTGACCTTAAACAAAATCAACTCACCGCCGACGCACTTATCCAATATGGCCGTGTGAATTGTGGGCTCTGTTGTACTACCGATTTGTGCTCCAGCCAATGACGCTGTGCAGGAACCCCCTATAGGCAAAACCTCAATGGCCAAAGCCGCTGAAGCAGGCAACGGATTTCCGTTGTAGTCAGCCAATCTGACGGAGACCGCAGACCTGGTTGCGGACAGCGTTGCAGTTCTTTTTTCAATAGGAATGCTGGCATCGTATCCGGCCGGGTTTGTTAATGCATTAAAGTCTCCTGGCTGACCGATTTCACCGCCCGAAAATACGATAACAATTTGACGGCGAACTTTAGTCAGACCGTCCCACTTCTGGTTGCATGTCGCTGCCACAGAAAGACCAATAGCCGAATTTAGTGGACAGGCGAGTGTCCCCGTTGATCCAGTCGGCATGGGATAAGCAAACTCACCCTCATTGGTTCCGGTCTGCAAATTGGTGTAGGCAGCCAAAAAAGAACCGCTCTCATCCTTGTCCATGTAAAGCGTTCCCAAATCCTCAAAAAGCTCATCGGCTGTTACCGTGACACCGTTAAAAACGTCACCAGCCTTGTCGAACCGGTTATTGAAATTGCCATCGACGAACGATTCTTCACCGTCGGCGTAGGCCAAAACAGTTACGCGACCGGGACGCTTATCACCGCCTAGTGCTGAAGACCCCAACGGTCGGTAGTCTTGCCCGATTAGGTCAACACTGCAGCGGCCACTTGCAATTAAACAACTGCTCACACCACCAGAATTGATCTGTCCCCCTTCACTTACAAAAACGATTTTTGTGCCATTGGGGACAGGGTTACCTTGACGATCTGCCGCAAAAACAGAAATCTGGGCAACGTTTCCATTGAACCCGGAAGTAAAACCCGCGCCTGCATAAAAATTAAACTGGGAAGCTGATATGTCAAAGAAACGCTGCGTTGGCAAGCCCGTTTGCACCGTCAACAAATTCGAATTTGTGAAGATCGACGGAGTGGATGTCAATGCGGCACGAACTTGGACCGTCGCTGGCAACGTGCCAGCACAAATGGAAAATGTCACTGTTCCATCGGGGCCTGACCGACCGGATGAGGGAGATCCACAGAAATTGAT
>JBIJDQ010000488.1:0-2919 GCA_044344025.1 Rhodoferax sp. | reverse complement strand
CAACGTTGTCATCTGGTCCCACAATGGCACTGGTCCACTTGTTGAAGACTACGGGTTCGGGCGGCACCTGCATGCCAGCCTCTGCGGCGTGGTCAGAGTAATTCAACCCGATGCAGATCAGCTTGCCCGTTCGCGCCACGCAGGGTCCCAGACGCAGGTCCTTTTGCGGAGTTCCCGCTACCAGGGGCAGCGTAGTCAAGTCCAGTGCCTTCAAGCGGGCAAGTTGGGCTGGTTGCAACGCGCTGCCGTCAATGTCATCCACCGCTTCGCTGAGATCACGTACGTAGCCCTGAGCATCCAAAGCGCCGGGCTTTTCCAATCCGGGTGGTCCAAATCGCAGTAATTTCATAGAAGTTCCAATTCAAAACGGATGGCGTTAGCGTCTGAAACAAAAAACGCGGCCAAAGCCGCGTATCAGGTGGGTCACAGGGAGTAGTGAGCTTATTCGATCTTTGCCTTCGCCCGCAGCTCTTCCTGGAACTTGCCAATCTTCTGTTGTTGCAACTGCTGGGCAATCTGGGGCTTCACGTCTTCAAATTTCGGCAACTGGGCGTCACGGATATCGTCCAGGCGGATGATGTGGTAACCAAACTGGGTTTTGACCGGGGTCTCGGTCATCTTACCCTTGGTCAAAGCGGCCAGGGCTTCCGAGAATTCCTTGACGTAGTTGCCGGGGTTGGCCCAGTCCAGATCGCCGCCCTTGGCGCCGGAGCCTGGATCCTTTGACTCCTTCTTGGCGATGTCTTCAAACTTGCCACCCTTTTTCAGCTGGGCGATGATGGCCTTGGCCTTGTCTTCTTTCTCAACAAGAATGTGGCGTGCCTTGTATTCCTTGCCAGAGTTTTGAGCAGCAAATTTGTCGTACTCTGCCTTGATTTCCTGGTCTGTCACAGGGTTCTTTTTCTGGTAGTCGGTAAACAGCTCGCGAATCAGGATGGCCTGGCGGGCCAGATCGATTTGCGTTTTAAAGTCTTCAGTCGCATCCAGACCACGAACCTGGGCTTCCTGCATAAAGATTTCGCGTGCAATGACTTCGTCTTTCAGCTGACCTTCCATTTCAGGGGAAACAGGGCGACCCGAGCGCTTGACCTGCTCGGCCAGCGCTTCCACGCGTGACTTGGGGATGGCTTTTCCATTGACGATGGCCACATTCTGGGCCCAAGCCGCAGGAGCTACCGCCGCCATTAACGTGGCGGTGGCGAGTGCGGACAAAATTTGCTTCTTCATGCGTTTTCCTTCGGGATACAAATAAATAGTTGCCAATAGGGCGTTTCAAACCTGCGGTAGGGTTGGCGATTCTTCGGTCTCTATGGCCAAGGCATGCAAGCCCTGGTCAATGAAATCTTGCAGCGCATCATACACAAGCCGGTGCCGGGCAACCCGGCTGACACCTGTAAACAATTGTGAAGCTACGCGAACGCGGAAATGTGTGCCAAATCCGGTTCCGTTGGCGCCGGCATGTCCGCTGTGCTGGTGGCTTTCGTCCAGTACTACAAGAGAAGTTGGGGCCAGGCGTTCGCGTAGGCGCTGGTCGATTTGGGCTGCGGTGGGTGCTGTGCTCATGGAACGGGCTCTTCCTCTTTGTCCGTCCCGCTGTCACGCAAGTGGGGCGCTATATAGATACCCTGCCCAATAAGGAAAGCCAGCGGGAAAATATAGCCCCAGAGTTTAAAGCTGACCCACTCTTCAGTGCTGTAGTTGAGCACGACATAGGCATTCAACAGCGACATGAACGCGTTGTACGCCACCCAAACCACGTTCAGGCGATGCCACACGGCATCTGGCAACTCCAATTGATGCCCCATCAGCATCTTCAGGAAGTTCTTTTTCATCACCCACACTGCAAAGGCTAAAGCAATCGCCATCGCTGCATACAGAACAGTAGGTTTCCACTTGATGAAGCGGTCGTCGTGCAGCGCCAATGTCAACGCGCCAAAGATCAGTACCAGCGCCAATGTGATTTTGTACATGGCGGGAACCTTGCGGTCCACTGCGTACATGATGGCAACCTGTAGTGAAGTTGCAGCCATCAGGACGCCAGTGCCTATATAGATGTCGTAGAACTTGTACGCGCCGACAAAAAGCAGAATGGGGAAAAAATCGATCAGTATTTTCATGCAGGGCTGAAGTGTAACGAGGCCGAGTTCATGCAGTAACGCAGACCGGTGTCTGTGGGGCCATCGTCAAACAGGTGGCCCAGGTGTGCCCCGCAATTGGCGCACACAGCTTCTGTGCGGATCATGCCATGCGTGCGATCGGTTCGAGTCTGCACCGAGCCCTCGGCTATGGCCTGATCGAAGCTTGGCCAGCCGCATCCGGCGTCGAACTTGGTACTGGAGGTGAAAAGGGGTTGGTCGCAGCAGATACAGTGGTACACGCCATTTTTGAAGTTGTCAGCGTATTTTCCAGTGAAGGCCCGCTCTGTGGCCGCCTGGCGGGTTACCCCAAAGGCTGCGGGTTCGGCGCCCTTGCTTTGGAGCAGGGCTTTCCATTCCAGGTCGGTTTTTTGTACGGGATAGGTCATGGTGTTACTACGCTTGGATATTCAGGAACTGCAACTGATGGAGATACTGCCAGCCCAATCGGGCGGAAAGTTGGCGAAGGATTCAAGCTCGGGGTGTTCGTCGAATGGACGCTCAAGAACCTGGAGCAGTTGGGCCACCACCGAGAAATCCTTGGTCTTTGCAGCTTGAATGGCCATTTCACCCAAGTGGTTGCGCAGCACATACTTCGGATTGGTCTTTAGCATCAAATCGGCCGCTAGCCCTCGTGGAATATGCGTAAGTAGCTCCGAATATTGTAGCAGCCACGAGTCAATACCCGCTCGATCAAGGAACATGTCACGGACGGGTTGCGCTGCAGAGAGCGGGTCGTCTTCACTACTTTTCACCCAATGACTCAATCGCCGCCAAAAAATCG
>JBIJDQ010000486.1:0-2921 GCA_044344025.1 Rhodoferax sp. | reverse complement strand
CTTTGGTTTTGGGCTCAACCGACAAATACGGCGTGCATTCGTCAAGCTGCATGGCAATGTCGGAGTTCAGCGTGGTCTGAATCTGCATCGACACCTCGGGCGACATGAACAGCTTGTCGCCATTCACGGGAGAAGAAAAATGCACCCCTTCCTCGGTGATCTTGCGCATGGCACCCAGGCTCCAGACCTGAAAACCGCCGGAGTCGGTCAGGATGGGTTTGTTCCAGCGCTCAAAGTCATGCAGGCCGCCAAAACTTTGCATCACCTCCTGCCCCGGGCGCATCCACAGGTGAAAGGTGTTGCCCAAAATGATTTGTGCGCCCATGTCTTCCAGGCTGGCCGGGCTGACCCCCTTGACGGTGCCATAGGTGCCCACCGGCATGAAGATGGGCGTTTGCACCATGCCGTGGTTAAGCACCATGGTCCCCCGGCGGGCGTGGGTGCCTGCGTAGCCTTTTTCCGGCTGGGCCAGGTCGGTGCGCAGAACGTCAAACTGAACCACGGGCTGGGCGGGATGCGGGTGTGGGTGCGGGTGGTCGTGTGGATGATCGTGTGACATGGGAATGGGGTGGGGAAGCTTGGCCGGTATTGTCTTTGATCTGCGAGGACTGCAATGGCGCTGAATTCGCTTTACATTTATGATTTGCACTACCTAACTTAAAGTAAAGGATTCGACATGCAAGCACAAGCCATTGTGTCAAGCAAAGGGCAGGTGACACTGCCCGCCGCCATGCGCGCCAAGCTCGGCCTGCAAGCGGGTTCACACATTCAGTTTGAACTGCGCGGGCAAGAGCTGGTGATCAAGCCGGAGTTGCCAATGAGTGCGTACCGTGGGTTGTTGAAAAAGTACAACCTGAATCCCGCTGACCTGGAGATTGAAAAAGAGCCGGATCGGGAGTTTGAATGAACGTTGTTGACTCATCGGGTTGGATTGAGTACCTGCTCGATACCGACCGGGCCGACTTGTTTGCCGAACCCATCGAGCAACGCAACACCCTGCTGGTTCCGGTGATTGCCCTGTTTGAAGTGCACAAGGTGCTAAGTCGCAAAGTGCCGCCAGCCGTTGTCACGCAGTGCCTGGATGTGATGCGCCTGGGTCGGGTGCTCGAGATCACTGACCGGCGTGCCGTGGCGGCAGCAGGTGTGGCTGTCAAACACCGCTTGGCCATGGCGGATGCCATGATGTACAGCCTGGCGCTGGAGCTGGGCGCCACGTTTTGGACGCAGGATGTGGATTACCAAGGTTTGCCGGGGGTGAACTACTTTGCCAAGCCCTGATTGCCCGCCTTTGGGTTACAGCTCAAAGTGACGGCGCACACGGTCTTGCAGCAACTGGCGTGTCGCGCTTTCGTCAGCTTGGGCCAGGCGATCAAAAATGTCTTTGGCCATGGGTTTGAAGACCACCATCACGCCGGGGTCGAAGTGGCTGCCGGTGTCCTTGTCCAGAAGCGCCATGGCGGCGTTGAAGCCCATGGGCTCTTTGTACGGGCGCTTGGAGCAAAGTGCATCAAACACATCGGCAACAGCAAATATGCGGGCAGACAGCGGAATGTCTTCACCTTTGATCTGCTGTGGGTAACCCGAGCCGTTCCACTTTTCGTGGTGCGAAGCGACCACGGCGTGGGCACCGTCCAGCCAGCCCGCGCCCGTCACAATGTCTTTGCCTTGGTTGACGTGCGTGCGCATGATGGTCATTTCGGCATCGTCTAGCTTGCCAGGTTTGAGCAAAATCGCATCAGGCACGCCAATTTTTCCCACGTCATGCAAAAAACTGCCCGCAATCAGCGCTTGCATGGCGTTGCCTTCAATGCCCATTTTTTCGGCGATGTTGGCTGCAATCCAGGCCACACGGTAGTTGTGGGCACCGGTATCGGAGTCGCGTTTGGCAATGGCCCGCCCCAATGCTTCCATCATCGAAATGTGCGAGTCCAGCACCTCACGGGCTTTGCGCTCATTGTCCGCAGACAGACGCACCACCACCGGGTAAAGCACGGCACCACAGAGCAGCGAGGCCAGGTAGACCATCAAGGCCACGGTCAGTGAGCTGTTGAATATCTGGTCGCGTTGCCACTTTGGCACCACGCGCACGCCCTCAAAATAGCCTGTAACGGGCAAGCTCATGTCAGTGGCTGAGTTGCGCAAGGGCACGAACACCCGCAGCGCCCAGACATCACCGGCAAGTCGCAGGCTTTCATAGGATGAACTTTGGTACCTGGGTGTGCCGTGTGCGGACAACAAGGCCTCTATGGCGTGGCCCTCCTGGGTCATGGATTCAGCCAGCTTGACACCGTTGGCATCGTAAATTTCTGCGATGTCAAACATGCCACCAGAAATGGTTTTTGCGGCCAGGGCTGCGTGTTCCTTGGCTGTGGGTCCGGTCAGGTTGATGGCATCGTAATGGTGCAGAAGGCGCCCTGATTCCTCAATGGCCAGGGCCACCACCCCTTCCTCAGAGTTTTCACGCGCGACATACCAGGCGACCGGGCTTGCCAAAGATGCCAGAACAATGCTTACGCCGGCGATCTGGATGGCGGTGCGTTTTTGGAAACTGTTCATACGTCAAATTAATCAGGTCCAGTGGACGGTGGTATCCCTGTCAATCGGCCTGCGCTTCGCGTGAGCAGCATGGCATCTCCATAACTGAAAAAACGGTACTGATTCTGAATTGCGTGATCGTACAACGCCATTACATGCTCGTGCCCGGCAAAGGCGCTTACCAACATCATCAGACTTGATTTGGGCAGATGAAAGTTGGTTACCAGCACGTCAATCAGTTTGAATTCAAACCCCGGCGTGATGAAAATGCGGGTGTCGCCGGTGGGCTGGCCACTGAGCGCCCAGGACTCCAGCGTGCGCACACTGGTGGTGCCCACGGCAATGACGCGGCCACCACGTGCCTGGCAATCGGCAATGGCTTGCTG
>JBIJDQ010000485.1:0-2927 GCA_044344025.1 Rhodoferax sp. | reverse complement strand
GCTGAAAAATGGCACAAACCCAGTGGTAGGGGAAAGAGACCCATTGGTAGAGCACGTTAAACACATTGGCCAGCCAGGGGGCCACATAGGAATTCAGCGACAGGTCAGTGCCATATTTTGAAACAAAAGCGGCGGTGACCAGCATCATGAGCGCGAACCCCACGGTCCAGAAAAAAACGTAAAGACAAAACCAGAGGGCCTGCGCCATCACGTTGCGGCCATGTGCAAACATCCAGAGCACCTTTTCAATGAGATGAAAAGGAAAAAGGACCAACGAGGCGATTGGCGTTGCCAACAAGAATAAATTTAGAAGACCGAGCATATGAACCGCAGTGTCGGTCAAGTTTTGGCGAATTTTGCGGTTGCTTGCGAACTATTCGTCAATCCCGCCGCCAGCCTCGGTGCAGCATCGCGAATTTGCAGGCGGCCCGCATCTGCATCTGCCCTGCATTCACGCAGCAACTGAATCGCTTGGGCCTGCGGCCATTGTTCAGCAAAGAGCAGGTGCGCCTTTTTAGTCGGCGAATGATGCCAAACTACTGAAACGCCACCTCGACAAAACTGCGCAGTTTGCGGCTGTGCAACTGGTTGATGCCCTCCTCGCGCAGCAACTCCAAGGCGCGGATGCCAATGCGCAGGTGCTGGTCAACCCGTTCGCGGTAAAAGTGATTGGCCATGCCGGGCAGCTTGATCTCACCGTGCAAGGGCTTGTCACTCACACACAGCAAGGTGCCATAAGGCACGCGAAACCTGAAACCGTTGGCCGCAATGGTGGCGCTTTCCATGTCCAGTGCCACAGCGCGACTTTGGCTAAAACGCCGCTGCGGACCGTTGTCAGGCAAAAGCTCCCAGTTGCGGTTGTCGGTGGACGCCACGGTGCCGGTGCGCATGATGCTTTTCAGGTCAGCCCCTTTGAGCTGGGTAACCTCGGACACCGCCGATTCAAGTGCCATCTGGACTTCTGCCAAAGCCGGTATCGGCACCCACAGCGGCAGGTCTTCGTCAAGCACATGGTCTTCACGCACATAAGCGTGTGCCAGCACATAGTCACCCAGTTGCTGGGTGTTGCGCAGGCCCGCGCAGTGGCCCAGCATGATCCAGGCATGCGGGCGCAACACGGCAATGTGGTCGGTCATGGTTTTGGCATTGGCCGGACCGACCCCGATGTTGACCATGGTGATACCGCTGCCATCCGGGCGCACCAAGTGGTACGCGGGCATTTGCGGCAGACGCGGCGGCAGCTGGCCCAATGCGTCATCAGCTTGCACTGGCAGACCCTCCCGCCGCGTCACCACATTGCCCGGCTCGACAAACGCGGTGTACTCGCTGGCTGCATCATGCATGGCCGCATGGCCCAGACGAATGAACTCGTCAATATAGAACTGGTAGTTGGTAAACAGCACAAAGTTCTGAAAGTGCTCGGGTGCCGTGCCGGTGTAGTGGCGCAGGCGTTGCAGCGAATAGTCCACCCGCGACGCGGTAAACAAGGACAAGGGCATCGCCTCACCGGCCCGGGGCTCGAACGTGCCATTGGCAATGCCATCGTCCATGGCAGTCAGGTCCGGCAGGTCAAACACATCGCGCATGCGGATATGACGTGCCTGGCTCATGGCACCCTCCACATGTTCGTTGTCAGCAAACGAAAAATGCACCGGGATAGGCTGGTTGCTGGTGCCCACCTCAATCTCAACGCCGTGGTTGTCCAGCAGCAGGGTGAACTGGGCGAGGTAATACCGGGCATACAGGTTCGGGCGGGTCAAGGTGGTCTCAAACCGGCCCGGGCCAGCCACAAAGCCATAACTTAATCGGGCTGCCTGCGCTGAGGGCTGACGTGTGACGGTGTCAGTCTGAACCCGCACAAACGGGTAGCAGGCCCGCGCATGGCCGGGCAGGTCTTCCCCCGCCAGGTACCGTTGCATGGCCTGGCGCAAATGGGCCACACTGTTGTCATAAATCAGCCGAACCTGACGCAAGGCAGCGGCGGGGTCGGTAAAGCGCATGGGCGCAATGAAGGTGGGTAAATAAGACATGACGGTATTGTTTCACGCTTGTATGACAGGCCAATGTTCACAGGTTGCGCCAAAAATGCCATACTTGAAGTCCACAAAATAGCGCCATTGAAGAGACATGCTGAAATTTACCTGCTGCAACGAAGTCCGCCAGTTTTCCGAAAACAACCAGGCCCAGGTATTGCGTGGCATCACCCGGGGTTACGAGCGCGAGTGCCTGCGGGTTGACCGCACCGGCCAACTGGCCCAAACACCGCACCCTGCTGCCTTGGGTGCCAAACTGACCCACCCCTGGATCACCACAGACTACGCCGAGGCGCTGCTCGAATTTATCACCCCTCCGTCGTCCGAATCTGGTTTCCCGCTTGAGTTCCTGAAAGACATCCACCGTTTCAGCGCCCAACAATTGGGTGGCGAATACCTCTGGGCAGGCTCCATGCCGTGCAAAATTGGCACGGATGCCGACATTGCCATTGCCAACTACGGTAACTCGAACGCAGCCCGATTCAAGATGGTGTACCGCGAAGGCCTGGGCCTGCGGTATGGCCGGGCCATGCAGACCATTGCCGGTGCGCATTACAACTGGTCACTGCCCGAGGACTTCTGGCTGACCCTGCGTGACTGCTGCTCTGGTCAACCTGACCTGCAAGGCTTCATCAACGAGCGCTACTTTGGCCTGATTCGCAACTTTTTGCGTTATGGTTGGCTCGTTCCTTACCTGTTTGGTGCCTCGCCCGCCGTGTGCCAGTCGTTCCTGCAAGGGCACCCGTCGGACTTGACCGAACTGGCACCCGGCACGCTGCACGGCCCCTATGCCACCAGCCTGCGCATGAGTGACCTGGGTTACCAAAACCATGCACAGGACAAGCTCAACATCAGCTTCAATTCTCTCACTGACTACACCCAGGGGCTGGAAGC
>JBIJDQ010000484.1:0-2930 GCA_044344025.1 Rhodoferax sp. | reverse complement strand
AATAGAAAAATAGTAAAAAATTAACCATAAAAACCATGAACATAGCGCATTCGTTTGTTTATGGAGACTTTGATGTTACAAACCTCTCGCCTGCCCAATCCTTACCGCCCTGAAGGGTCTACCGTGTCGCAGTGCCTGGCCTCGTTGCAAGGTGCGCTTGATTGGGCCGCCGTGGCCCAGACTGCAGCCCCTTGGGTGCAAGCAGTGCGCGACAACCCCCCGCCGTTTTGGGCCATGGAAAGCTTGCTCAAGGAATACCCGATCTCCAGCGCCGAGGGCCTGGCCCTGATGCGCCTGGCAGAAGCGCTGTTGCGTGTGCCCGATGCCGAAACCGCGATTGCCCTCACCGCCGACCAACTGGGCCGGGCCGATTTTGACGCGGCCGGTGACAAGGTGATGTCCCGCCTGTCGAGCACCGCCATTGCCATGAGCAAACACTTCTTGCCCGGTTCACCTGGTGCGGGCCAAACGGCCACCGAGCCGAGCCTGATGGCCAAGCTGGGTGCCAAAACCGTGGTGGCCGCAACTCTGCGCGCGGTGCAGTTGTTGGGGCGCCAGTTTGTGCTCGGCCAAACCATCACCGAGGGCATGAAAGAAGCCGCTGCTGCCCAACGCAAACAACCCAACCTGCGTTACAGCTACGACATGTTGGGTGAAGGTGCCCGCACCGATGCTGATGCAGTGGCGCATTTGACAAGTTACCAAAACGCCATCGAATCTATTGCCGTCAATGCCAAACAGAATGGCATTTGTGAGCAAAACGACGGCATTTCCATCAAGCTGAGTGCCTTGCACCCACGGTATGAAGATGCCCAAGTGAACCGGGTCATGGCCGAGTTGGTGCCCCGCGTCTGGGGTCTGTGTGAGCAGGCGGCACGCGCCAACATCAACCTGACCATTGATGCCGAAGAGGTGGACCGGCTGGAGCTTTCCCTGGAGGTGTTTGAAGCCCTGCTGGTCAGGGTGGCACAGCTACACCCGCAGTGGCGTGGGTTTGGCCTGGCCCTGCAGTCGTACCAGACCACCGCGCTGGAACTCATTGACCACGTGACCGCGCTGGCGCGCAAATACCAGCTGCGCCTGATGTGCCGCCTGGTCAAGGGCGCGTATTGGGATGCCGAGATCAAACGCGCCCAGGAGCTGGGCCTGCCGCACTACCCGGTGTTCACCCACAAGCACCACACTGACGTGTCATACCTGGCCTGTGCCAACCGCCTGCTGGGTGCGCCCGATGCCAGTTACCCCCAGTTTGCCACCCACAACGCCGCCACCGCCGCCGCCATTTTGCAAATGGCGGCACGCACCGGTGCCCCGTTTGAGCTGCAGCGCCTGCACGGCATGGGTGAAGGTGTGTACGGCGAGGTGCTGAAAAACCCGCTGGTGCCCTGCCGTGTGTATGCCCCGGTGGGTGCACACAAAGACCTGCTGGCCTACCTGGTGCGCCGCCTGCTGGAAAACGGGGCCAACTCCTCGTTTGTGCACCAGTTGGCCGACGAGTCGGTGCCCGTGGGTGATCTGCTGATTTCCCCCTTGCGGCTGGAACCCCATGCGTCCTTGCCGCTGCCACCCGACTTGTTTGGCTTTGAGCGCGCCAACAGCGCCGGGCTGGACCTGGCCGTGCCTGCCATGCGTGAGCCACTGCTGGCCGCTTACCGGGTGGTGCAAGTGCCTATCGTGCCAGAGTTTGATACCAAATTGGCCTCAGGTGCCCTATCTACAAGCGTAAAGAGCTACAAAAGTTGGAGCAAAAAAACAGTGGCAGAACGTGCCACCATGCTGCGCCACACTGCCGATGCCTTGCAGGCCGAGTTGCCGCGCTTTTGTGCCCTGCTGGTCAAAGAGGCCTTCAAGACCTGGAACGATGCTGTGGGTGAAGTGCGCGAGGCCATTGACTTCTTGCGCTACTACGCGGCCCAGGCCGAGCGCATCATGCAGCCGCAAACCATGCCGGGCATGGAAGGCAACACCGTGCTGGGTGTGACCGGCGAGAGCAACGAGTTGCGTCTGACGGCGCGTGGCCCCTGGGTCTGCATCAGCCCGTGGAACTTTCCGCTGGCCATCTTCATGGGTCAGGTGGCCGCCGCGTTGGCCACAGGCAACACCGTGCTGGCCAAACCCGCCGAGCAAACGCCAGGTGTGGCACTGGAAGCGGTGAAACTGCTGCACGCCGCCGGTGTGCCTGCCGATGCCTTGCAGCTGATGCACGGCCCTGGCGACACCGTGGGTGCCGCAATGGTGGCAGCGCCCGGCGTGGCCGGTGTGGTGTTCACTGGTTCCACCCAGGTGGCCAAACTCATCAACCGCGCCCTGGCTGCCAAAGACGGGCCGATTGTGCCGCTGATTGCCGAGACCGGTGGCATCAACGCCATGCTGGTCGACAGCACCGCCCTGCCTGAGCAGGTGAGTGACGCGGTGATGCAAAGCGCCTTCCGCAGCGCAGGCCAGCGTTGCTCGGCCTTGCGGCTGTTGTGCATTCATGAAGACATTGCCGACAAGGTGATTGCCATGGTTTGTGGCGCAGCCAAAGAGCTGGTGGTGGGTGACCCCAGCGACTTGGCCACCGATGTCGGCCCGGTGATTGATGCCGAGGCGTTTGACGGCATCTCGCGCCACTTGGCCCGTTTGCGCCTGGAAGCCAAACCGTTGCTGGCCGATGCTGCTGCTGGTGCGTCAGTTGATCCACAGAGTCAAAATTTGCCAAAATTTATAGAAAATCAGCCTGTGGTGCTTATGGGTAGGGCACTAGAAGCTACAAATAATGTAGCAAATTTAATTGCTCCACAAGCCTTTGAGGTGGCCAACATTGCCAACCTGAAGGCTGAAATTTTTGGCCCGGTGTTGCACATCGTGCGCTGGGGCGGTGACCCGCTGGCCGTGATTGAGCAAATCAACGCGCTGGGTTATGGCCTGACCATTGGCATCCAGACCCG
>JBIJDQ010000482.1:0-2942 GCA_044344025.1 Rhodoferax sp. | reverse complement strand
GTGGATGCATTGAACCAGGCAGTGGGTGCCGAATGCCTGATGCGCTGGCACCACCCACAGCACGGCTCGGTGTCACCTGTGGAGTTTATTCCGCTGGCCGAAGACTCGGGCGCCATTGTCGCCATGGGCGACTGGGTGGTGCAGAGTGCCTGCGACACCCTGGCCCGCTGGGCGTGTGAGCCAGCGTTGGCTCACCTAACCTTGAGTGTCAATGTCAGCCCGCGCCAGTTCACTGAGTCAGACTTTGTGCCGCGCATCACCCGAATGCTGCAAAAAACCGGTGTCAAACCCCAATTGCTGCGCCTGGAGGTGACCGAAGGCATTTTGATGCATGACACCCAGGAGGTGATCGCCAAAATGCGCGAACTCTGCACGCTGGGCCTGAGTTTCTCGGTGGACGACTTCGGCACGGGGTATTCGTCTTTGTCTTACATGCAAACGCTGCCCCTGGCCGAACTCAAGATTGACAAGTCGTTTGTCAATGACCTCACCACCAGTGACCGGGCGCAGGCGATTGTCAAAACCATCATTGCGCTGGGCCAAAGCATGGGCATTACCATTGTCTCGGAAGGTGTGGAAACCCAGGCGCAAAAAAACCAGCTGCTGGCACTTGGCTGCACCCTCCTGCAGGGCTACCTGATCACCCGACCCATTGGCTGTGCCGAACTTGAGGCGTTGATTGAAAGCCACCACAGCGCCATGTTGGTGACCGCCACAAGCGCTTGAACAGCGCGGCGCGCCAACCTTTCAAGCGCTGATCAGTTTCAGGTCAAACAAGCGCTCCACCAGCCAGACCAGCGCCACCGTCATCGTCAGCACCGACCCGCCGAAAAACACCCCCTGACGGTAAAACCGGGTGTGGCGTAGCCAGTACGCCACTGGCAAAAAGACCACCACGATGGCCAGTTGGCCCACCTCAACCCCCAGGTTGAAGCCCAGCAGCGACAACACCAGGGTGTCCTGCGGCAAGCCCAGCTCAGCCAGCACACTGGCAAAACCAAAGCCATGAATCAAGCCAAAACCAAAAGCCACCATCCAGCGCCGGTGCGCCACCAAAGGCCTCAAGTTGTTGGCCGCCGCCAGCACCACCGACAAGGCAATGGCCGACTCCACCACGCGTGAGGGCAACTCCACCAGCCCGAGTGCCGCAAGCGTCAGGGTAATGGAATGCGCTGCCGTGAAGGCCGTCACCACCCACAGCACCTCCCGCAGGGCATCACCAAACCGTGTGACGGCCTGCCAGCGTTTGGCGTCAAAAATCAGCACGGCGGGCAGCAGCAGGGAGAGCAAAAACAAAATGTGGTCAAAACCAATCCAGATGTGCCAAATGCCCTCCACCAGGTACTGGCCAAACTGGGCCAGCGGTGTGCTGCCCTCGGCCTTGAACACCTGCACCGCGCGTTCTGGTGCCATGACCGCCGTGTGGGTCTGGCCGTCCAGGGTCAGGCGCAGCAGGCCCCGGTGCAAGTCGTCCAGGTCAAACAGCAAGCGGTAGTCCAGCGTGAGGTCGGTCGTTGTTTGCGGGCAAACACCTGCCAGTTTCAGTACCGCATAACTGCCGTCGGTGTGTTCGTCGACCAGGTTTTCGGTCACTTTGACGTCACAAGTGCCGCCGCGTTGCAGCTTCAAGTGCCCCAGTGCCCAGGCCGCCAGGTCAGTATGTCGGGCACGCAGTTCACCCCAGGTGATGTCACCATTGCCGTCGCTGTCCAGACCCATGGCAAAGTCAATGTCGCGCAGCGCAATGTCCCACTGGCCGGTCACCGTCTGGCCCTGCACATCAAGCACCAGGTAGCTGTCACTGGCCTTGTGCGCCCAAGCTGGCGCACCCAGGCACAGCCACAAGGCGATGGTTGCCAACAGCAGCATGCCACGCGAACGCATCAATGCCGCACTCATGGCTTGGCACCCAATAAGGTTTGCGCCAAGCTGCGTAATCGCGGGTCTTCAAAGCCACTGCGACTCAGCCAGTCCAGTGCGGGCTGGGCCGCCGCTGGCTGACGGGCGGCTACAGCGGCTTCCAGCAGGATGCGGGCATCACGCGGTTCACGCTGCACCTGGTAATTGGCCTGGGCCAGTGCCAGGGCCGCTGCCGCCTGACCGCGCAAACGCAGCAGAAAGCGCGCTTCTTCCGCCCGGTGGGTCACATCGCCGCGCATGCGGGCGGCAGAAAACCGGTCTTCAAGGGCTTGGGCATGTCGGCTGGCCTGGGGCAACTTGAGCAATGCCTCCGCCTCGGCCAGGCGCAGCAACAGGCCGTCAGAGGCCTCCCAGGAGGCCAGCAACTTGACCACCTCTGCCGGACGGTTGGCATCCAGCAAAAAGTCGCTCCAGGCCGCCAGCAGGTAGCCGTCATCCAACTGGAGCGCCAGGGCCACCTTGTAGTGTTGCTCGGCCTGCTTGGCTTGGCCGCGCCAGGCGGCCACTTCGGCCAAACGGGTCAGCAGCCACAACTGGCTCTCGGGCTGGCTGCTCAATTTGAGGGCCTGCTGCAAGGTTTGGTCGGCGGCTTGCAATTGGCCACCATAGGCTTGCAGCAAGCCCTTACAGGCCCCGGCCAGCGCCTCACGGCCCAGCGTGGTCAGGGCTTGGCAGGTCTCGCGGGTGGTGTCGTAGTTACCTTGCACCAGGTAAATGGCCCCTCGCCAGGCGTGTGCCTGTGCCAAATCAGGGTTCAGGCGCAACGCTGCGGCAAAGTCTTTCAGCGCCAGTTCAAATTCGTGCCGGTATTGCAGTAGTTGCCCGCGCACCAGCAGCAAGTCGGCGGTCATGGCGCTGACAAACGTCGTGATCACCGCTTGTGCATACCCAATAAAGCGCGGGTCACCGCGCGCCATGGCCAGATCAAAGTAGTGTTGTGCCAGCGCCTGTGCGGCCTGGGCATCACGCGGGGCCTGCGCCAGCGCGGTGCGCAAGCCCTTCAGTTCACGGGCACTGGCGTC
>JBIJDQ010000483.1:0-2942 GCA_044344025.1 Rhodoferax sp. | reverse complement strand
TTATGCCCCCGGTGCCCAAATGCGCGACTTTGTGTTCATTGACGACGTGGTGGCGGTCAACCTGTGGTTCTTTGACCACCCGGCGATCTCGGGCATCTTCAACCTCGGTACTGGCCATGCCCAACCTTTTAATGACGTGGCCAGTTCCACTGTCAATGCCATGCGCCGGGTCAACGGGCAAGCCCCGCTATCGCTTGAGCAGCTCAGTGCGCAAGGCCTGCTGGAATACGTGCCCTTCCCCGATGCCTTGCGGGGCAAATACCAGTGTTACACCCAGGCCGACCTCACTGCCCTGCGCGGCGCGGGCTGCCACCATGCGTTTGCTGACGTTGAAACCGGCGTGACCAAATACGTGGAGTGGCTGGCTGAGCAGACTTGAGCGAGAAGGAAGTGCGGACAAGTGCGCTATTTGTCACACCCGCTGTCAACCCTTGTGCACCTACACTCGTTGTGCGGGTGACTGCGGTAAAGATCGTGGTCGCAAGCAGGGTATTACCCTTTTTTTAATCCCACAGGAGTTCGTTTATGTTGAAGAAAATTTTGGCTGTCGTGGCCATGCTTTACGCCGCTGTCTGCTTTGCTGCCGTTGATGTCAACAAGGCCACCGCCGCCGAGCTCGACGGCATCAAGGGCATCGGCCCCGGCATTTCCACCAAAATTCTTGACGAGCGCAAAAAAGGCACATTCAAGGACTGGACTGACTTTGTAGAGCGGGTCAAGGGTGTGGGCGAAGGCAATGCTGCCAAATTCTCTGCCGAAGGTCTGACCGTGAACGGCCAAGGCTTCAAGGGTGCAGCACCTGCAGCACCTGCGGCAAAGAAAGCCGATGACAAAGCAGCCACAAAAGCTGATGCCAAAGTAGCTGCCCCAGCCCCTGCAGCTCCAGCAGTTGCACCAGCCAAGGATGCCAAGGCACAAGCCGCTGCCGACAAGGAAGCAGCCAAAAAAGCCAAAGCTGACGAAAAAGCAGCCAAAGCTGAAGAAGCAAAGAAAGCAAAAGAAGCCAAAGCTGCAGCCAAGGCATCCCCTGCAAAACCAACTGCCAGCGCAGCCAAGTAACACAGCCTGTTTTTTGTTAACAGCCCGCTACGGCGGGCTTTTTTGCGTCTGTAAATTGTTCACCAGTATGATTCGGCCACCATGATTTCTGTTTTTGCCATCTGTGTCGGCGCCTGTCTGGGTGCCTTGGCGCGTTGGGGTTTGGGCCTGTGGCTCAACCCTGGTGCGGCGTTGCCCCTGGGCACACTTGCCGCCAACCTGATTGGCGGCTACCTGGTGGGCATTGCGGTAGCGACCTTTCAAGCCTTGCCACACCTTGACCCCGCGTGGCGGCTGGCCATCATCACCGGTTTTTTGGGTGCACTCACCACGTTTTCCAGCTTTTCAGCCGAAGTGGTGGGCATGCTGGGCCAGCAGCGTTACCTGCTGGGGTTTGGCACCGCTGCGATGCACCTGTTCGGCTCATTGCTGCTGACTGTGGCTGGCATCAAAACCGCTACATTATTTATAGCTACTCGCGCTTGATAGACAAGCACTACAGGCATAAAAGGCTTAAGAAATCACGGTTTTCTCAATCAACCGGTCGTCACCCAGCACAATCATCGAAAAAAGCAACTCATCGAGGCTGTTGGCCACCGCCGTCTTGCGCGCCAGGAGCGGTGTGGCCTGTGGGTTGAGCAGCACGAAGTCGGCTTCACAACCTGGTTGAAGATTACCCACTACACCTGCCAATCCCAAAGCACGCGCAGCACCCGCCGTGTGCTGCCACCACAGGTGCTGTGGCGACAAGGACAACCCGGCCTTGGCCTGCCCCTCCCGCCCCACGTAATAGGCCGCCAACATGGTGTGAAACGGGCTAAAACTGGTGCCTCCACCCACGTCACTGGCCAACCCGTAATCAAAGCCCACCCGGTCGGCACTGGCGTAATCAAAAAACCCACTGCCCAGAAACAAATTGCTGGTCGGGCTGATGGCCGCCGCTGCACCCGTGAACCGCATCAAGGCGCGGTCTTCATCGTCAAGATGAATGCAATGCGCGTAAATCGCCCGCTCGCGCATCAAACCAAAGTCGGCATAGGTGGCAAGGTAGCTGCGCGAGGCCGGAAACAATTCACGCGCCCAGGCGATCTCGGCCCGGTTTTCGGCCACATGCGACTGGATCCACACCTGCGGGTACTTGGCTGCCAGCGCGCCCGCACCGCGCAACTGGGCATCGGTGCTGGTGGGGGCAAAACGTGGTGTGATAGCGTAACCCAGGCGGTCCACGCCATGCCAGCGCGCAATCAGGGCCTCTGAATCCAACAGGCTTTGCTCGGTGGCATCGCCCCGTTCAGGCGTGGCGGTTTGATTCAAAAGCTCGGCCGGGGCATGCCGGTCCATCAGGCACAGACCTGTGATCAGACGCATGCGGTGGTGTTGCGCCTCCTGAAACAGCGCGTTCACCGATTCAGGGTGAGAGGTCGCAAACGTCAGCGCTGTGGTAACCCCGTTGCGCAACAACTCTGCTACAAAAAACTTAGCGCCTTGTGCACAGTAGCCGGGAACTGCAAAGCGCTTTTCTTCAGGAAAAGTGTACTTCTCAAGCCACGGCAACAAACCATCGGCTGGTGAGCCAATCACATTGGTTTGCGGGTAATGGCTGTGCAAGTCCACGAACCCCGGCGCAATGATGCGCCCCGGCCAGTGGGTCACCGGCACATTGGCATACGCCGCGTGCACGGCCTGGAACGAGCCCACCGCCTGCACCACCTGGGTTCCCTGGGCGTTGGGACCAACCACCAGCAAGCCATCCTCATCAAATACGGCAGATTGGTTTGGGTCGCGCTCAGGCGCAAAACGGAGAAGGGAGGCACGGTAAGCTTTCATGGGCACCGAGCTTACCCAATCCGCCAGCGGCTTGAACCAGAACACGCAGGTATTGCCACCTCAAATTCCCTACGGTG
>JBIJDQ010000481.1:0-2943 GCA_044344025.1 Rhodoferax sp. | reverse complement strand
AAAAACACGCTGGTTTTTGACCACTGGATCATCAAATTCAACCACAACGACAACGACAACGACAACGACAACCCCCATCTGATCCTGAACGAATATTTTGGTTTGAGCGTTGCGCAAAAAATGGGCTTGCCCGCGCCGGGGTTTCAGCTCTCTGAAGATGCCAATCGCCTGGCCATTCGCCGCTTTGATGTGCTTGAACCCGGCATTAACCTGGCCTTTGAGGACCTGTGCGCCATGCTGGCCCTCAATGCGGGCGAGAAGTTTTCCGTCTCGGTGGAAAAGATCATCAAAAAGATCACGGATTTTTGCCCGATTGAGCAACGAAAGGCGGCGTTCGAGCAGTTTTATGCGCAATACCTGGTCTGCATGGCGATCCGCAATGGCGATGCCCATCTGAAAAATTTCGGTTTTGTTTACGCAAGCGCCAGTGAGGTGCGCTTGTCGCCCGTTTTTGACATGTTGTCCATGTCGGTGTATGCACCGACCGCGCAGAACGGCGATGCGCTTGACGCACCGGCCTTGAGTTTTGGCGGTGTCAAGCGTTGGTTTGTACAAAAAAACCTGAAAGAGTTAGTTGACCGGTGCTATGTCACGGCCAAGTTTCAAGCCGCCACCAGCGCGCGCCTGGTCAACGCCCTGCTCAGCGTGGCGCGAGATGTGGTGGCCCAAACCGCAGCCCACCCCGGCTTTGCGCCAGTTGCCCAAAGGATGCTCGAACTTTGGTCCTATGGCTGCCAGATTCACAGTGCCGATGCAGCCCTCCAATTGAAGACCTTGGTTGCATCGCTTGGCAGGACAGATTCGGTTTCGCGGTCGCCAGTCCGGCGCTAGGTAACGACAGTCACGGACGGTTTCCAGTTGCGCTTTGCAACACGTCAGCAATGTATTTTCAAGCAGCAGGCCACGCAATGATCTTGGGCGGCCGATCACCCGCTACATCCGCAACCCTGAGCCCACCACCGCCCACGCACACAGCCCGCCAAAGATCAGAAAACCGACCATCGATACCCGGCGCAGTTGCCGTGTCAGACCAGCCAGCTGGGTTTGCAGGCTGGGTGGCGGGCGCAGGCTGAGCACGCCCGAGGCCAGCCCGCAGGCAGCACCGACAAATAGCGGGGCATACAGCGCAAAACCAATGTAGTTGTATTCACGTTTAAGCAGGCAAAACGGGCAGTGATGGTGTGGGTTTTCATAAATGTAGATCGACACGGCTGAGACCACCGTCGCCAGTGCTACGCCAAAAAAAATCGAACTCGCTGCGCCGTAAGCGATGGCCATGGCGGGGCGACGGTCAGCCAGCCAGCCCAGCACAGTGGTCAGCCCCAGACTGGCGGCTAGCAGGTTGAGGGCGGTGTGCGGGTCCATCGCTGCCGCTTCGCCGCCCAGCCCGGCTTTTTCAGGGTTGAATACGGTGCCGCAGCAGGACGTGAGGGTGTCGGTCTTGAGGTCAGCAAAATACGCCAGGCTCAAGCCTGCATCGGCCAGGCCCAGCGGGGCGATCAGCAGCAGCAGCGCGTATTTGCGCCGGGTCAGCGGGTAGTCACGCGCCAACACGTCGGCATGGTTCATGGCCAGCCAGACAATCGCTGCGAAAAACAACGCCATCTTGGCAAACAGGGCGGGGAAGCCAAACACGCTGGCGTTGAAGGTGCCAAACGCACACATGGCACCAATCAACAGCGGGGCCATGGCATCGGCGTTGAACACCATCAGCAGCAACGCAAAGCCTTGCAAGGCCATCACCAAGGTGAGTGTGGTGGTGATCAGGTAGGTGCGGCGCTCCAGTTCGATTTGCCGGCGTGCGCCGCTGGCCAGGTTCCAGTGGCGCAGCAGTTGTACCGAGAAAATACCGGCCCAACTGAGCGTGCCAGCACTCAGCAGCGCCGCCAGGCTCAAGGCCATCACCGGGGGGTGCAGGATCATGCGGCCACCACAATGCGTCCGTCGGCCATGGTCACCACCCGGTTGACCACGGCAGAGCGGGTGATGCGAGGGTCGTGGCTGGACATGATGATGGTCTTGCCGCTGGCTTTGAGGCTGGCCACGATGTCCAGAAACTGCTTTGTGAGTGCCGCGTCGAGGTTGGCGGTGGGCTCATCCGCAATCACGATGGCCGGGTCGTTGATGAGGGCGCGGGCAATCGCGGTGCGCTGCATTTCGCCACCCGAGAGCAATTCCACCTTGAACGCCGCGCGGTGCCCGATGTTCAGCTGGGCCATCACATCTTGCGCACGCGCCACCAACTGGGCATAGGGCAAGCCCAGCGGGTAGGCAGGCAGCATCACGTTGTCCTGCACGCTCAGGCCGGGAATCAGGTTAAAGCGCTGGAAGGCAAAACCAAAGGTCTTGCGCCGCACTTGCGCCAGGTGTTGTTCTGGCAAGCCCGACAGCGCTTCGCCGTGCAACACCACGCGCCCGGAGGTTGGCCGCGCCAGGCAGCCGATCAGCGTCAGCAGACTGGTTTTTCCCGAGCCGCTGGGTCCCTCCAATACTGTGACGGCGCCCATCTGCAGGCACAGGTCTACCTTGGACACAGCGGCCAGCTGGTTGGGCTGGCCTTCGTGGTAGAGCTTGGTGACTTGGGTTAGTTCGAGCATGGTGGGCCTGTGGTTAACGCATCACCGCATCGGGGTCGGCAGAGGCAGAGCGCCACACCGGCACCACTATGGCGGCCAGATACGGCAGCACGGTCAACAGTGCCAGTGTGGCAATTTGCAGGCCGTCGATGCTGGGGGTGAGCGCCACGCGCGGGTACAGCGTGGACCAACCTTTCAGCACCGCCTCAAGCAGCGGGGCCGAGAAGAAAAACACATGCGCATAGGCCAGTGCAAAACCGGCCAAAAAGGCGGTCAGTGAGATCAGCACGGCCTCCCACAACTTCATGCGCACAATGTCTCCGGTGTCCCAGCCTATGGCTTTGAGGATACCGATGTCGCGCTTTTC
>JBIJDQ010000480.1:0-2945 GCA_044344025.1 Rhodoferax sp. | reverse complement strand
TCAGACCCAGGGCACCAAATATGCGGTTGTAGAGCGCACGCACTGATTTGTAAAAGAAGGCCTGGTCTTCCCAGGTTTGCACCGTCAAGGCCGGGTAGGCCTTGGCAAACTGCGCCTGCGCCGGGTTGGTCTGCGCCATGCGGTTCAGGTACACCCCCAGGGTGCTGACCTTTTGGGTGTTGAGCAGGCGCTGCGCCGTGGCCACGTCGGCATACACCAGACGTTTGTCGATCTCGGGCACACCCGCGGAAAACACGCCTTTCACCCGCACATCCATGGCGTTCAACGCCCCGTCGGTGGTACTCGCCAGCAGGGTCAGGCTGCTGCCGGGCGTGGCTTTGAGGTTGCGCGCCAGCGCCTCACCCAGCATCACCTCGGGCTCGGTTGAGCCACTGACCAGCACGTCGCCCGCCTTCAAGGTCAAAAACGGGCCTTTGACGGCAAATTCGCTGTCGGGTTCCACACCCAGGCCAATCATCACGATGGATTTGTCGCCGTTGCTGATGAGCCCGCTGAACTCAATTTTGGGCAACACAGCGCGCACATGGGGGTCGGCCAGCAGCTGATTTCGCAGCTCGGTGGCGTTGTCCAGGCCGTGTTGCAACGGGGTTTCTTCGTCTTTGGTGAACTGGTCGGGCTTGCCCAGCACCAGGTGGCCGCTGTCGCGCGCTGCCGCCTCGGCCAAGGCCTGGTAGGTGTACAGCGCAAACCCCCCGGCCAGCAAAATACCGGCGGTGCCCAAAGCCGCAATGGACACCGTGACCAATGAGCGCCTGCGGTTACGCAAGGTGTTTTGCAGCGCAAACTTGAACCACATGAAAGTCATGGCAATTCCCCAAAAAATACAGCCATTTGACTTGTAGTGCAACAAGCATAAGCGCGAGTAGCTAAATTATTCATAGCAACCGTCCGTCCAGCAGCGCCAGCACACGGTCACAGCGACTGGTCAGACGGCTGTCGTGGGTGGCAATGACAAACGCCGCGCCCTCGGCGTGGCAGCACTCGCGCATCAGGTCCAGCACCTGGTCGGCGGTGTGCGAGTCCAGGCTGGCGGTGGGCTCATCGGCAATCACCAGTTTTGGCCGTTTGACCAGCGCCCGTGCAATGGCCACACGCTGGCGCTGCCCGCCCGATAAGGCATCTGGCCGGTGGTGCGCATGCTCTTGCAGGCCCACCGCCTTGAGCTGCGCCGCCACCCGCTCGCGCCGCTCGGCAAGTGGCACCCCGGCAATGAACAGCGGGTAGTCCACGTTTTCAGCCACGGTCATCACCGGCACCAGGTTGAAATTCTGGAACACAAAGCCCAGCGCATCACGCCGCAACAAGGTGCGCTGCACTTCATTCAGCCCGTTGACCGGCTGGCCACCCAACAGAATCTGGCCCGAATCCGGCGTGTCAATCAGGCCACACAGGTTAAGGATGGTGCTTTTGCCGCTGCCAGACGGCCCGGTGAGCGCCAGCAACTCACCACGCTGCACGCTCAAGTCCACCCCTTGCAGCGCCGGAATCACATGCTGGCCCAGGCGGTAGGTTTTGTGAACCGCGCGTAGTTCAATCACAGAGGCAGGGGCTTGGTTCATGGTGTGATGGTCTTGAGTAGGGCGCGGACATCGTCCGGGCGCTTGTCAGTAACGGCCAGTTTCGCAGCCACCATCCACACATCGCCCCTGAAATCAAGCGGAACACTGACCAGCAAGGGGCTGGCCAAAACATCGCCCAACAACTTGGCGCCACGCGCAGCCCGGTTCATGAAGCCAGGCACGGCTTGGATAAGGCAGGGAGAAATTGGGGTCAACATAAACACACTCCTTCAAATAAATTTGGGGATGAACTGGCTGAACTCCAGGGGGCCATGTCAACTTGCGCAGCCACTTTGCGACGAACTGCCAGTTGGCGGGGTCAAACACCAGACCGGCGGCGTGAAGCGGTGGCCGTTGGCACATCCATGCGCCAGCAAATCCCGCCCAAGCGTGGGATGATGTTTACCCAGGCCATTTTTTCTATTTGCCATGAATGACGCCCTCACCCTCAATTCACTTCCGCTGTTTCCATTGGGCACGGTGCTGTTTCCGGGCGGCTACCTGCCGCTGCAGATTTTTGAGGTGCGTTACCTCGACATGATCGGCAAGTGCTTCAAGACCGGTGCCCCGTTTGGCGTTGTTACCCTGAACCAGGGCGACGAGGTGCGCCGCGCCCCCACGGGTGGCCCGGTGGGTGACAACATTGCCCAGGAAATCTTCTACCCCATCGGCACACTGGCCCGCATCACCAGCCTGACCAGGCCACAGCCCGGGTTGATACGCATTCAGTGCATCGGTTTGCAGCGTTTTACGGTCAACCAGCACGAGCTGCTCAAACACGGGTTATGGACCGCGCATGTGACGGTACTGGCAGACGACCAGCAGGTGCAAATTCCGCCCGACCTGCTGCCGGTGGCCAAAACCTTGGGACGCGTCATGACCACCCTGCAAGCCCAGGGCACTTCGGCCGATCAAATGCCGATACAGCCACCCTACCAACTTGACGACTGCGCCTGGGTGGCCAACCGCTGGTGCGAGCTGCTGCCGATGCCCTCAGAACTTAAAAACCGGCTGATGTCCCTGGACAACCCACTGGTGCGGCTGGAACTGGTGAGCGATTTGCTTGAGCGCAACGGCATTTCGACGTAAAACCGGCATACAGTGTCTGCTTAAGGAGTAATTTGCCATGAGCATTCGCTACGCCAACGTCATCAACCACCTGCCTGAGACCAAAATGCGTCTCTACCCCACCAAGGTGATCAACATCATTGGCGGGCCGGGCAGCGACAAGTCGCTGTTTTCGGCGGCCATCGTGCTGTATTTGAGCCTGCATGGCAAAACCGTGGAAACCATCCCTGACTACGCCAAGTCGCTGGTTTGGCAGCAAAACTTTGAGGTGCTTAAAAACCAGTATTTCATTGCCCA
>JBIJDQ010000477.1:0-2959 GCA_044344025.1 Rhodoferax sp. | reverse complement strand
AAGTGGAAAAAGTTAAAAAGGCCAAGCTCGTACGTGACAGCCTGACCATGCCCAAGGCGGAGTACGAAGTCCTTGAATCGTTGAAATTGCGCGCCATCAAGCTCGGCTACCCGATCAAGAAAACCGAGCTCATTCGCGCGGGCATCAAGTCCATTGCGGCCATGAGCGATGCCGCATTTCTGGCGGCAATCAAAGCCGTACCCAGTTTGAAGACAGGCCGACCCAACAAGGAATAGTTCATTCGCAATGATGAACATGCGCTTTGGCGCGCACTGTGAGAGTCACAGATGCCACTGCTGATTCTTGCGCTACTCATACTGACCTGCGGCTTTTTCGCTTTGGCTGAAATGTCGCTTGCCGCGTCTCGCAAGGCACGCCTGCAACAAATGGCAGACGCTGGAGACATAGCCGCAAAGACGGCATTGATCATTAAAAACACTCCCAGTCGCTTCATTGCGGCAACACAAACTGGGCTCACTGCTGCCAGCTTGCTCTCTGGCATTTATGGAGAGGAAGCACTGGCAGTGCACATAACACAATGGATCAACACCAGTCTGCCAGTGCTGATGCCAGCCAGCGCCCAAATTGGTTTCGTTTTGACCATTGTGATGGTGACTGCTACCGCCATCGTGATTGGCGAAATCGTACCAAAGCGCATCGCTTTGGCCTACCCTGAAGAGGTTGCCAAAGGCGTGGCTCCTTTTATGGCTGGCTACATCCTGGTAATGTCGCCAGCGATCCGTCTTTTGTCATGGGCAGCAGACAAGTTTCTGGGCTTGCTGCCGCTGCGATCCGCACCTGCCGTTACCCGCGTTGAAGACATATTGGCACTGGTTGATGAAGGCGAACAGGCAGGGTCTATCGGTAAAGAGCAAAGCCACTTGCTTTGGAACATATTCCGGCTTGAAGACCGCCATCTCGCCGCCGTGATGACACCGGTCAAAGACGTTGTGTTGATTGACCTGACAATACCCCATGCCGACAACCTGAAAACCATTCGGGACCGTCCACATGGGCGTTACCCGATATGCCGCGGTGGTTTGCAGCAAGTTCTGGGACTGGCGGAAAGCCGCTCTGTTTTGCAAGCGGCACTGTCCGGCGAGTTTCGATTTGCAGATCTGCCGATACAACCGCCCGTTTATGTTCCTACGGCTTTGACTTTGATTGAATTGTTGCGCATCTTTCGCGAACAAAATTCTGATTTTGCTTTTGTCGTTAACGAGTTCGGGGTAACCGAAGGCGTCGTCACTCTGAGTGATCTATTCGAAACAGTAGCTGGCGACATGATGCCAGGCGCTACCGACCCTGCGCAAGCTCTGGCAGTGCAACGCGAAGACGGCTCCTGGCTGTTGGATGGGCTTCTACCCATTGACGAGATGAAAGAAAAACTCGGACTCGAAGCGTTCGACGGAGACACCCAGGGGCTTTACCACACGGTTGGCGGCTTTGTCCTTACCTCGGTCGGAAGAATTCCCAGGCTTGCCGAGAAATTCACCGCCGCTGCCTGGCAGTTTGAGGTTATCAGCATGGACCGCAACCGGGTCGACGAAGTGCTGGCAACACCACTTCGTTGAGTTTGTGCTTTATGCAGTAACTGTGACCGGACGCAACACGCAGCGCAATAAACCCTGATCGCTTGTCATGAATGTGTTGCGTAATTCTGCAGTCTGACTGGTGTCGCCAACAAATGAAAATCCGGATTTGGTGTACATGCCATCTTGACGAGACCAGACGCGCTGAACTTCACATTTGATCCGCTTACTGACCTCGTCAAGAGCATCCCTCATTGCTTCGAGTTCATAGCGCTCTAACTCAATGGCCAGACCTGGAGCAGACAGCACCTGGACACCGCCCTCGGCGGCGTCAACCACGAGTACGGCTAGCGCGGTACTGTCATCTTCTGGTCTGAACGCAAAAATTGGGATGCGCACGCCCACCTGGTTAATGAGAAAGTATTGAGCACGCGGGGTAGACCGCTTTTCATCGATTGTGTCGGACATGCAATCCTTCGTTTGTGAACTACTGAATCGAGTGTGCCGAACCCTTGTTACAGGTTTGTGACAAGGCCGCCAATGAGGTACCGACGGACTAAAAATTTGCAAATCCTCAAAAACCGTATAAACTATATACATCGTTTATTCAGGAGTATGCCCATGACAACCAGTGACACGCAAGCCGACGTAAAAACCGCCGCTGCAAAACCAGTAGTAAAGCCTGCCGCTAGCCCAGCGGCAAAAGTAGCAGCCAAGCAGGTTGTCAAACCACGCACTGCAGTTCAACCAGCCGCCGTGAAAGCTGCCCCCCAAGCTGTTCCAAAAACTGCTGCAAAAGTCGCCCCGAATGTGGCCGCCAAAGTGCCGGCAAAACATCTACTGAGTTCAACCCCAGTCGTAAAAGTTGCGCCAAAGAAAGCACCCAAGCTGAAGAAGCCCAAGATGGTCCGCGATAGCCTGACCATGCCCAAAGTTGAGTACGCTGTGCTGAGCGAACTCAAGGCCCGCGCCGACAAACTGAATAGCCCGGTGAAAAAGACCGAACTGATCAGGGCTGGTATCAAGGCAATTTCAGCCATGTCCGATGCGGCCTTTCTGGCCAGCATCCAAGCCATTCCGAATTTAAAAACCGGACGACCCAAAAAGTCGAAATAACGCGTTACAACAGGTCGGGGGACTGCACCGTAACAACGACTGCACGCGGACCGGTCTCCCGCTCACGATATCGCAGCCACCACACTGCGCCTTTCTTGACAGCGCATTCACTATCGCTCAAACCCACCAGTCGTGAAATGGCCTGCCCCAGCGTAGGCTGATGCCCCACCACGACAATGCAGCCTTTGGCGTGCGGCCATTGGACCAGGTCTAATAATTCATCCACGCCAGACAAGGGAGCGAGTGCGGGGCTCAACTTGAACTTTCGCCCCAAAGCCTTTGCCGTCTGCTCGGTGCGCATAGCCGGGCTC
>JBIJDQ010000478.1:0-2959 GCA_044344025.1 Rhodoferax sp. | reverse complement strand
TAGTCTGCTTGCAAGCAGCTGCACATAAGCCTGAGTGCGCAACAGGTGGTTGCCGGTTTCAGGGTCACGCAACTCTGCCAGGTGCGCCAGTGCACGAATGCTGACACGCTGGGTCAGGTCGTTTTCAAGCATCCGACGGGCCACTTCGGCCTCAAGCACAGCGTTCTGACCTTTCAGCCAGTCGCGGGCCTGTTTGGCCTCAAGTTGCACACTGACCCTGGCCATCAGCACCGTGGGTTGAAAGGGCTTGGTGATGTAGTCGGCTGCGCCAAGTTTCAAGCCACGCTCCATCTCGGTCGCATCGGTCAGGGCGGTCAGAAAAACCACTGGAATCTGTTGCGTGGCCGGGTTGTTGCGCAAGCGCTGCAACACTTCATAACCATCCATTTCGGGCATCATGACATCAAGCAAGATGAGGTCCGGCGCAGGCAGCGTGTTGGCCACACGCAAAGCACTTTCACCCGAGGTGGCTGCCAGCACTTGGTAGTCGGGGCGTAGCAATTCAATGAGAACGCTCAGATTGTCTGGTGAATCGTCCACCACAAGAATCAAGGCGCGCGATCCTGCATTCATGAAAAAAGATGGGTAAAAAACGACATAAATTAACAAGCATTGTAGGCACCTGACACCAAAGGGATCAATCGAATTCAGGTGTTTTAGATCCAATTTCATTTCCAGATTTCAACCGTGCTTTCACCTTGGTGCACTTTGCCATCTACAATAAGTAATTGATTAATTACTTTAGACGCGATGGAAGTTTTTGACAAACCACTTAAACAACGCACAGCGGTGCGCCAGGCCGGCCTGGTGGAAGCCGCCTTGTCGTTGGCCGCGCAACGAAGTCCTGCGGACATCACCACAACTGACCTGGCTCAGGCGGTGGGCATTAGCCAAGGGGCGGTTTTTCGCCACTTTGCCAGCAAAGAAGCCATTTGGCTGGCGGTGCTGGACTGGGTGGCCGACACCCTGATGGCGCGCCTGCAAGCCGCCGCTCTGGTTTCGCCAGACTTGTCCAACCCACCAACGCCGCTGGCGGCGTTACGCGCCGTCTTTTTGGCCCATGTAGACTTTGTGGTGACCCATCCGGGCGTACCAAGGGTGATTTTTCAGGAGCTTCAAAGCCCTCATGACACAGCCTTGAAAGCGAGGGTGCGCAGCCTGATGCAACGCTACCGGCAGTTGCTCATGGCGCTTTTGCAACAAGCCCAGGCCACCCACAGCATTGCGCCCAATGCCGATTTGCAGGCGGCAAGTGTGTTGTTTGTCGGCTCGGTACAGGGGCTGGTGATGCAGTCGCTTTTGTCAGGTGATGTGGCTGGCATCACGGCACAGGCTCCCGGCGTATTTGCCATTTACCAGCGCGGATTGCAGACGTGCCCAACTGACTCTTAAGGAAATTCATGAATTCAAACGCCCTACTTAAACGCCGATTGGTCATCGGTGCCGTTGCACTGACGCTTGTCGGGGCACTTGGTTTTGTCTCACTGCGCACTGGGCCACTGGCGCCCATCAAGGTGACTGTGGCACAGCCTACCGAGGGCAGTTTGAGCCCGGCCATTTTTGGCATTGGCACGGTCGAGGCCAGGCGCAGCTGGATGGTGGGCCCAACCGTGGCAGGCCGTGTGCTGGGTGTGAAGGTCGATGTGGGCGACGCTGTCAAGGCCGGGCAACTGCTGGCTGAAATGGACCCGGTTGACCTGGCGCAACGCGTGACTGCGTTGGATGCCTCGCTGGCCCGTGCGGCCAGCATGCAAACTGCCGCCCAGGCCCAGTTGACTGATGCCACGGCGCGCCGGGCGCTGGCCGCAGCCAACACCCAGCGCAACCAGGACCTGGCCCGGCAAAATTTCATCAGTGCCGGTGCACTGGAGGCGCGTGTACAGGAACAAGCCTCTGCCGAAGCGGCCATGCAAGCCGCACAAGCCAATCTGGCAGGCAGCGGCCAAGACATGGTACGCATCAAAGCCGAGCGTGCCGCACTGGCACAACAACGCGACAACGTGCGTTTGTTTGCCCCGGCGGATGCCGTGGTCACCACACGGGATGCCGAAATTGGCAGTACCGTGGTAGCTGGCCAACCGGTGTTGCGCCTGATCGACCCCAACAGCCTGTGGGTGAAGATGCGGGTAGATCAGGGCCGCTCTGCCGGGTTGGCTACGGGCCTTAAAGCCAGCGTTGTGTTGCGCTCACAACCCCACACGGCCTTGCCCGGCACGGTGGCACGCGTTGAGCTGCTGGCTGACAGCGTGACCGAAGAGCGCCTGGCCCAGGTGGCATTTGACACACCGCCCGCCGGGGTGTCGGTGGGTGAAATGGCCGAAATCACCCTGCAATTGCCCGCCACGTCCAACACCCTTCTTCTGCCCAATGCAGCGGTGCAACGCCAGAACAGCCAAACCGGTGTATGGCGCCTGGAGGCCGGCAAACCCGCCTTTGCCCCGGTGCAGTTCGGTGCCCAAAGCCTGGACGGTCAGGTTCAAGTGCTCAAGGGGCTCACCAAGAGCGATCAGGTGGTGGTTTACAGCCAAAAAGCGCTAAGCGATGGTGCCCGCATCTCGGTAGTGAAAACCCTGGTCAAGCCTGAGGCGGCCAAATGATCAGCCTGGCCGGACGGGACATTTTGCACGGCTGGGGCAAGTTTGCCCTGACCGGTTTGGGTTTGGGCCTGCTGATTGGCGTGACGCTGACCATGGCAGGTGTCTACCGTGGCATGGTGGATGATGCACAGGCGCTGCTCACCAACAGCCAGACCGATTTGTGGGTGGTGCAGAAAGACACTCAAGGTCCCTATGCCGAGGCCTCCAGCATCAAGGACGATGTGGTGCGCAGTGTGCGTGGCATGCCCGGTGTGGCGCAGGCGGCCAATGTGACCTACCTCACCATGCAGGTGCAACGCCCCAGCGGTGAAGATGCGCGTACCATGGTGGTGGGTGTGGAGCCCGGCAAACCCGGCGCACCT
>JBIJDQ010000476.1:0-2961 GCA_044344025.1 Rhodoferax sp. | reverse complement strand
TGGTCCCGCTGACAGGAATCGAACCTGTATCTAGCACTTAGGAGGCACTCGTTCTATCCATTGAACTACAGCGAGACTTCTGCGATTGTAAATCCCACCTGAAAATTGCCGCTCAAGCTGAAAGCCCTTAGTCGTAACGATGCGTCCATATCAAATCGACAGCGGTTTGTTCGCCCGTTTTGGCACGAAGGGTCAGCCTTTTGGACAGGTCATAAAAAATGCTGAACACCCCCATGGTGCCCGCCAGACCACTTTCGTAGGTCATGTAGAAGTCATTGCTTAAGCGTTTGCCCAAGGTGACGGTGGCACCGCTGGTGGTGTCGCTGCCAGAGCTTCCCTTGAAGCTCAACTCATCAAGACCAAGTGCCCGGGACAGGCTTGCTGTGGGACCTTGGCCGCTGCCGCCCAGCAAGGCCAGTGCGGCCTGTTGTAGCAGCGCGGCTTCGCCACCGCTGCCGCTGGCCGAGCGGCCCATGACCAGCCAGGCGAGTTTCTCGGCCTCTGGCAATTCAGGCTCGGCGTACAGGCGCACGATGGGTGACAACACGGTACCGTTGACCTGTACGCCCACGCGCTGTGTGAGTTTGGGGCGAATGGCCAGAATGTCGAGTTCCGGGTTGTTTACCGGACCGACAAAACGCAGCTCGCCTTGCTCAATGTCCAGTCGCTGCCCATAAGCCTGGTAAGTGCCCTGCACGGTGCGCATGGTGCCATGCAGTGTGGGCTGGGCGTGGCCTGCGGCTTGCAACTCAAGACTGCCCGTCAGGCGGGTTTCAAGGCCCCGTCCGCGTACCTGAAAATTTTGACCCAGTTCAAGTGTGATTTTTACGTCTGGCATCAGCAATTGCCCTGGACCTTTCGCCGCACCGGTGCGGTCTGACGGGCTGCGTTTGGTCGCCAGGTCTTGGGCAGCCTTTGCCGGGGATGGTCGCAGCACCACATCGGCTCCCAGCACAGGTACGCTTTCGCTGGGCAGGGTCAGCAAGGCCTGATCTGCGGCAAGCTTGCCACGCAGGGTGACCATGGCATCTTTGAGCTGCGCGGTGAGTTGACCTGACACCGTGACGCGGCGGTCTGAGCGGGTGCTGAGGCGCAGCTTTTGGGCGTTGGCCTGTAGGGCAACATGTATGCGTTTCGCCAGATCGACTCCCGGCTGTGTGGCGGGCAGCCATTGGGCCAACCCGGTGATGGTGACCTGCCCGCCAGCCTGGCCACTTGCCCCATGCAGGGTGAAATCATCAATGTGAACTTGTTGACCTTCGAGCCGGGCGGCCAGGGTGCCTTGCTGGAAGTCAATGCCGTCTGCAATCGAGCGTACCGCCAAGTCTTTGGCCTGCAGTGTGCCAGTCCAATGGGGCTGGTCGAGTGTGCCGGTGAGGGTGGCATTGGCATCCAGCGTGCCACGCAGACGCCAGCCGGGCGGCGCCAACAGCGACCAAGCATCCACGGGGGGCATTTGGGCTTGCAGGCTGCCGCCAAGCGGGGCGTTTTCTGCCAGGTGCCAGCCCTTTTCAGTGGACTGCAGTTGAGTGCTCAGCGCCAGCAGCGCCTTGCCAGCGCGGTCGCTGTCCCAGCGCAGGCTGCCTGACAACTGCTGGCCATCCAGGTTGACCTGTAGCCACGCTTCGCGCATGTTGGCGGGCAACACCAGCTGGCGACGGGTGTCCGCACTCAAGCGCAAGTCGCCGGTGCTGCGCTCCAGCGCGGCGCTTAGGTGCAAGGTGTCGGACTGGCTGGCGTCCCAGCTCCCGGCCAGAATCATGTCGCTGCTTAAGCCCAGGTCGGCCATGCTTTTGCCGCTGAGGGTATCCAGCCAGGCCAGGGGCAGGTTGGACACGCTGCCTCGGGTTTGCCAGTTGGCCTTGGACGGGCTTGACCCAGCTGTTTGCACCACCGGTTTTGACCAGCGAGCGGGTTGCCAGCTTAACTTTGCCATGCCTGGCAAAGGCCCGGTGAGTTGCGCGGTGTTGCCGCTAACGGTGAACGTTTGGCTCAAGCGGTTTTGCAGCCAGTTAAAGGTGATGGGTTGGCTGCCTGGGCCACCCGAGGCAAGTGACCACAGGCCGGGTTGTTCGCTGTCTTGGGCCTGTAGTTGGAACTCGGTCAAATTGGCACGCCATTGGTCAGCCAGCAGGCGTGCGCCCGTGGCCTTGGCGTGCCAGTTGAGTTGTCGGGTGCCTATCTGGGCTTGAGCCCGCGTGTTAAAGACAAGGGCCGACAAGTTGCCAGACAGGTCGGCCTGCACCTCTCGCAGCACCGCTTCCGCTTGCGTTTGGGTTGGCGAAAAAGGACTGCTGCGCCAGTCAATTTGGGGTGCCCGTAGGCTGGCATCAATCTGCAAGGCCTGGCCTCCAGTTTGCCAGCCGCCTTTCCAGTGGGCTTTGAGGTCAGCAGAGCCGCGCAGGTGAATGCCGGCAAGTGCGTCAGACGCGATGGGCAAGTGCGCCAGCCAGCCCGTGGCGAGCGCCGCGTTTGCCACACCAACAGTCAAATGGCCCTCGCCGCTGTGGCTGGCCAATTGACCTTCGAGCGTGCCCTGCATGCCTGGCAATGCCCAGCTCAGATGACCTTGCGTGGCCAGTGACTGGGTGTTGACCACCAGCTGGCCCTGAATCTGGGCATCTTGTGCGGTGACTTGAAGCTGGTTGAGCGTTAATTCGGGGGCAGCCCAGGTGCCCTGGGCCTGCACACCTTGAAGCCGCAAGGCCTGCAAATTTTTGGCGACCTTGCTGGCATCGGCCGCAATGAGCGCGCTGGGGTCTGCTGCAAGCTGGCCGGAGAAACCAATGCCGCCGCTGGTCTGGCGTGCTTGCAGCTGGCCGCTTAAGGCGGATTTGGCCAGGCGGGTGTCAATGGCCGCCGGGTTCAGGCTGCGCACCTGTGCGCTACCCAGCCACTGACCCGCATCAAATTGGCCAGAGCCGTTGACGCTGCCACCTGCGCCGCTGGCACGGACCGACT
>JBIJDQ010000475.1:0-2962 GCA_044344025.1 Rhodoferax sp. | reverse complement strand
CTGAAATTGGCAACAATCGGTTGCCCTCAGTGCAGGGCTTGTTGATTGTTAGCGAGGGTCAGACAGCGGTCAAGTCGGCCACCCTGGCCACCGCCATCTATGAGACCGACTACGCCGCGCAAAAGGAGTTTGAGGGTGTTCTGGCATTGCGGAAAAAAGCCTGGGACAACATCGAAAGCGGCCGCAAAATTTATGACCCGCTTCCTCAGACCAAGGAAGAAGTGGTGCTATGGAAGCAGTTTGAAGCTGACTGGGCCGACTGGAAGCGTGCTGACGATAACCTGGCCGGCATCATCACCAGCCTGTCTACCAACCGCGTTGAGGCCACGCAAAAAGCCTTGTTCGCCGAGTTTTACAAGCAGTTTCTGGCATCGCGCTCCCTATTCAGCAAGGCCGAGGCCAGCCTGAACAAGGTGGTTGAGCTCAACGTCACACTTGGCACCGAAACGGTCAAGCAGTCGTTGAACGAGAGTTCCGCTGCGCAGCGCAATATGCTGCTGGTAGCCGCTGCGGCCATATTTATTTCGTTGGCGCTGGCCGCCTACATCACACTTTCTGTGACCGGCCCGCTGGGCATCGCCGTGGCAACAGCCAACCGCCTGGCTGAAGGCGACCTGACGGTGCGCATTGACGCTACCTCCAAAGATGAAACCGGCCAGGTGCTTCAAGCCATGCAGAACATGATTGGCAAGCTCTCTCAAGTGGTCACTGATGTGAATAGCGGTGCCCAGGCACTGGCCAGTGCTTCCGAAGAGGTCAGCGCAACCGCCCAGGCTTTGAGCCAGGCCGCCAGCGAACAGGCGGCAGGTGTGGAAGAAACCAGTGCGTCCATCGAACAGATGACATCGAGCATTGCGCAAAACACCGAAAACGCCAAGATCACCGACGGCATGGCCAGCAAGGCTGCCAACGACGCTGTGAATGGTGGCGAGGCCGTGAACGCCACCGTCGAGGCCATGAAACAGATCGCCAAGAAGATTGGCATCATTGATGACATCGCCGCGCAGACCAATCTTCTGGCACTGAACGCCGCCATTGAAGCCGCCCGTGCTGGTGAACATGGTAAGGGTTTTGCCGTGGTGGCGGCCGAAGTGCGAAAACTGGCCGAACGCAGCCAAGTGGCAGCGCAAGAAATTGGCGAAGTGGCCAGCAGCAGCGTGGGACTGGCTGAAAAAGCCGGCAAACTGTTGGCCGAAATCGTGCCCAATATCCGCAAGACCAGCGACCTAGTGCAAGAGATCACGGCCGCCAGCACCGAACAAAGCAGCGGCGTGGGCCAGATCAACAGTGCAGTGAGCCAGCTCAACACCACCACCCAGCAAAATGCCAGCAGCTCTGAAGAGCTGGCCGCCACCAGCGAAGAGATGAGCAGCCAGGCCGAGCAGTTGCAGCAGACCATGAGCTTCTTCAAACTCGACAGCTCATCATTGGGCGGTGGAACCTCGTTCGCCGTACGCAAGAGCACCGCCAGTGGCAAGAAGGCCAGTGCGCCCAAAGCCGCCAAAGCCAGCCCCAAAGTGACCCATGCCGCCAGCTCGGAATTGGATGAGTCCCAGTTCACCAAGTTCTAACCGGAGCCTGCCATGAACGCACTGGTAAAAGCCCCCAAGACTGCCCTGGCCACCAAGGCCGCTGCGCAGGTGGTGGAAGAAAAGCAGTACCTGACCTTCATTCTGGGGGGCGAGATGTTCTCCATCAGCATCCTGTGTATCAAAGAGATCATCTGGTACGCCAACCTGACCGAGGTACCGATGATGCCCGCGTGCATCAGGGGCGTGATCAACCTGCGCGGTGCGGTGGTGCCGGTGATGGACTTGTCCAACCGTTTTGGCAAGCCCAGCACGCCGGTCATCAAAAGCACATGCATAGTGATTGTGGAAGTGCCTACAGCGGCGGAGGGTGAACACCAGAACATGGGTGTTGTGGTTGACTCAGTTCAGTCGGTGCTGGAGATACCCACCAGCGAGATCGAACCGGCACCCAGCTTTGGCGCCAAGATTCGCAGCGAATTCATTGAAGGCATTGCTAAGGTCGGCGGAAAGTTTGTCATTGTTCTCAACGTCGCAAAGGTGCTGTCTACAGAAGAGATCGGCGCTATGGGGCAGGTGGCCTTAACGGCAGACGCAGCACATCCAACGGAGTAAACGGCCAAGGATAAGTAGTCCGCCATGGCCCTGTATTCGTGAATAGCTTGCCTGCATTCGAAGTTGAGAATCCTGTGCTCAGGCATCGCGCTGTTACCAGCATCAGCGAACGCAAGGAGTCTGAGATGACCTTGACGCGACTACAACAGGGCGTGATACCAGGTAGTGCGCCAGACCATTCCTGAACTCTGGCTGGCCAACCTCCAAAGTAACCCAACTAGCCTGCCCGAAAGCTGTCAGTGGCGAAAGACTCTTGACGCTGCACTGCCGAATTACATTCCGCGCCAAAGCGGGCGCTGGCATCTTCACGAAAAGTTGCGGCTTTGCATCATTCCAGAAAACTTTTTACATAATTTCAGTCCTCACGAATCGTGATTATTCATCCATCAATTGGGTTGATCACCCTCATTGGCGCAGCTCAAGGGTGTGGCAGTTCTGGGATAATTTCACTATCAAATAAATAGCTAGTAACGCTTATTGGACGTGCGCTACAAGCCAATTTCATATAAAAATCAGGTTTTCCCAGCATCCAGCCACTTCTGGAGGTGGGGCGGCTGATAGCTGGCGAACCGGTCGAGCAAGGCACCAGGCTCTTGCTCAACGATCAGCAAGGTGCGGTGCGCTGGGCGCAAAAACTGCTCTTGTGTCGCATGGTCCAAAAAGCTTGTGAGCGCATCGTAGTAACCCGCCACATTCAGCAAGCCACAAGGTTTGTCATGAATGCCAAGCTGGGCCCAGGTCCAGACCTCAAAAATTTCCTCAAACGTGCCAATGCCACCCGGCAAGGCCACAAAACCATCGGACAGTTCGGCCATCAG
>JBIJDQ010000474.1:0-2964 GCA_044344025.1 Rhodoferax sp. | reverse complement strand
TGCCGTCTGCGGCATCAGAGAACGGGCGGCAGTCGCCCGTGGGTGACAGCGCGGGGGTTTTGCTGAAACACAGGTACATGAAGATGTCGTTCATGGCATCGACACCGCCGGTGATGACCAGGTCAGACTGGCCAATTTGCAGCTCGTTGATGCCCATGGACACAGCCGCCAGCGAGCTGGCGCAGGCGGCATCGGTCACCGCGTTGGTGCCACGCAAATCAAAGCGGTTGGCAATGCGCCCTGCCACCACATTGCCCAGCAAGCCGGGGAAGGAGGACTCTTGCCAAGGCGTGTAGCTGTTGGCAATGCGCAGGCAAATGTCTTGCGCCTCGGTCTCTGGCACACCGCTTTCGCGCAGGGCTTTGAGCCACACCGGCTTTTGCAATCGGCTGACCATGTTACCCAACAGCTCTTGCGCGGATGTCACGCCCAGCAGCACGCTGATGCGCTCGCGGTCCATGCTGGCAAACTGGCCTTGTGAGGCATCTTCAAGCACCTTTTGCGCCACGATCAGCGCCAAAATTTGCGCCGAATCGGTCGCCGGCACGATGCTCGGTGGCAAGCCAAACTCCAGCGGGTCAAAGTCAACCGTTGGCATGAAGCCACCCCGCTTGGCGTAGGTTTTGTCCAGTGCCTTGGGATCGGGGTCGTAATAGTCTTCAATCAGCCAGTGTGACGGTGGCACATCAGTGATCAGGTCCTTGCCCGCCAAGATGTCGTTCCAGAAGCCGCGTGAGTCGGTCGAACCAGGAAACAGGGTGCTGACACCAACGACGGCGATGGGAATTTGTTGGCGATGAGAGGTGGACGAGGATGTGGACATGAAAGAATTCTCAAAAATCTCTGTGACAGAGCGTGATGACAAAAATGGGGTTTGAAAAGCTCAAAAAATTTGGCGCGGTGAAAGGTTCAAGCCAGCAGCCTGGGCTGAAACTGGAAAGCACCCGCCGACACTGGCAGGCCAAAACTGCGCAGCTGCCCGGCGCGGGTAATAACCGCTGCACCTTCAAGCAGGTTCAGCGCAATCTGCACCGCCGAGCGGTTTTGGGGTTCGGCCAAAAACGAGCCAGCAGCCCAGCGGTTAAAGGCCCCCATGGCCGGGCCGGACCAGATTTGGTAATCGGCGCGGCGTGAAGCTTCGCCGTCAATCGCCCATTTGCTGGCCTTGCCCAGATACCAGCGAAAAACCAGCGCCATGCGGTGCTTGGGGTCAGCCTCGGCACGGGCCACCTCAGTGGCATCGCGCTTTTGCCAGAAGCCCCGGGTCTCGGCCCAAATCTCATCAAAAGTGGCGTGCAAAACATCGCGCTCAAGGCGGGTTTTGAGTTCTGGCGGTATGGCTTCGAGCGAAGCGTTGGAATGCCAGGCCTCGTACAACTTGGCCGAGCGCACACCAAACATGGTGCCGCGCTTGAGCACCTGCACATTGACACCCAGCTCAAACATGTCCGCGGCCGGGGCCATGATGACGTCGGCCACATCGGCCTGGGCCAGCATGGCCTTGCCCGCGTCAGACAAACCCGCCTCGACGGCCGCCTGGTTAACCGAGCCGGTCACCACATACGCGGCACCCATGGCAAAAGCCGCTGCCAACGAGCCTGGTGTGCCCAACCCACCAGCGGCACCCACCCGAATTGGCCGCTCAAAGCCGTGTTTGGCGACCAGTTCGTCGCGCAAGGCCATGATGGTTGGGAACAGGGCCACCAGCAACTGGTTGTCGGTGTGGCCGCCGCTGTCGGCTTCAACCGTGATGTCTTCGGCCACTGGCACGCGGGCTGCCAAATCTGCTTCTGTCTGGGTGATCAGCTTTTGCGCCACCAAAGCGTTGAGCATGTCAGCTGGCGCGGGCGACATGAAACGGGTGGCCACTTCGCGGCGGGAAATTTTGGCAAACACACTGTGCTTTCGGGCAATGCGGCCCTGGGCATCAAGGTGCAGGCCAGCCGCAGCGCAGCGCACCACGGCCGGGGTCAAGCCCATGAAGGCCGAGGCGGAAATGATGGGCACGTTTTTGCGAATCAACAGGTCGGCCACGCGATCTTCCAGCGCCGCCTCATTGGGCGAATGGATCAGGTTGACACCCCAGGGCGCGTTTGTACCCAGCTTGGCCACCAACTCGTCCACGGCTTCTTCGACACGCGGGTAACCCAGGCCCCCGGCTCCAAAAAAGCCCAACATACCGGCCCCCGCCATGGCGATGCACATGCGCGTGGTGGCAATGCCGTTGGCCATTTCACCGGCAATGTAGGGAAAACGCACACCGTGGGCTTCGCAAAAAGACCGGTCACCGAGCCATTCAGGATAAATGGCGGGCAGCGTGGCCAGCAGCGGCAAATCACCAGTGTCTGCTGTGCTGACCACCATGCCACCTTCTGCAAGCCCAATGCGCGACCTTGCAAGGTCGCGCACAACGTGCATCGGCTGACGAATCCGGGTCAGCAAGGAGCCCAGTTCGGAGGGTTCAAAAACAGGAGATTGGGAGCCTGGCCGCCAATGACCGACAGGGGTTAGCTCGATGTTCATCACGATTGACCTGATTGAGGAGAGAAAGAAAAAAGCAGCGCCATACAAACCGGTTGCTGATGGCATTTTGCCGAGAAGTATAGCTAATCAAATACAGTCGTATATACAGTCGTATAACATTGATTCCGCTATGATGAAAGGCACTTTTTCAGGATACTCATGAGCAGTCATTTACCCACTGTTCAGCCCGGTTCACCGGGACGAAAACAGGTCATCTCGCGTGATGACATCATCAATGCCGCACTCAAGTTGCTGGGACCAAACCGCAGCGTCTCAACATTAAGCCTGCGTGAGGTTGCCCGTGAGGCAGGTGTTGCACCCAACAGTTTTTATCGCCACTTTCGGGATATGGATGAGTTGGCTGTGTCACTTATTGACCTGGCAGGAGAATCGCTGCGGCAACTTATTGGTGAGGCGCGACAACGCGCCAACTCTGAACGA
>JBIJDQ010000473.1:0-2965 GCA_044344025.1 Rhodoferax sp. | reverse complement strand
ACCACCCACAACAACCAGGCCATGAACGAGGCGGTTCGCTCAGTGGCACGCGATTATTTGAGCGGCCATGACATCACCGAGGGCCTGCTGAACCACATCGAAGTCGCCATTCGTGCGTACGACCCCTGCCTGTCTTGCGCCACCCACGCCTTGGGGCAAATGCCGCTGGACATCACGCTGCTGGCAGCCGATGGCACGCTGATTGACCGGGTGCTCAAGTCGCAGGGCGGGTTTGTACACGATTTGAGTGGCACTGGCGACTGGGAGGCATGACCTTGCCAGGCGTGCCCCCCTTGTTGGTTTTTGGTTGGGGCAATTTGAGCCGGGGCGACGATGCACTGGGCCCGCTTTGTATTGAGCACTTGCAACACGCCTTGGTCACAGATGCCAGCGTGGCGTTTCTTGAGGACTACCAGTTGCAGGTTGAGCACGCGCTGGACCTGGTAGGGCGAACCCGGGTGTTGTTTGTCGATGCCAGTCTGACCTGCGCGGCCCCGTTTGAGGTCACACCTTTGCAAGCAGCGCAAGACGCAAGCTTTACCACCCACGCCATGTCGCCGCAGGCACTGATGCAGGTGTTTTGCGATGTGTACGGCAAGGCGCCGCCCCCGTGTACGCTGCTGGCGATTCGTGGCGAACAGTTTGACTTGGGTGAGCCGCTTGGTGCGTTGGCTGGGGAAAACTTGAAAGCTGCGACGCAGTGGGCGCGGACTTGGCTGCAGCAAAAGTGAAGGTGGGCCAATATTTAGGTCTGGCAATGTCTGAGGCGGTGGCGTTTTTGGGGACGCTGAAACGGGCAATTGAACACGCTCTCGCGCTTGTTGTGGAGCTACAGCAAGGCCACGAACGTGCCTGTGACAAGCCGGCCCAACGCGGTGAGTTCCGTATCATTGACATTACTATGTTTTTTATAGCTTCTAGTGCCCAATGGGTATGCACTAGAAGGCTCCTTGACTGAATTTTCTATTCCGATAGGCCCTGTTTATCGGGCCATACCAGCCTTGGGTGTCATCTGGGTGATGCCTGCCGCTCAGTTCAGCTTCAACCCAGCCACCAGCTGTGTCACGTTGTGGCGCATCATCTCCAGGTAAGTGGCACCGGGTTTGTCAGCCGCCGAGAGTGCGTCCGAGTACAGACTGGCCCCAACGGTGGCACCGGCAACCCTATGCCGAGCACCTCATTTGGGGCGCGGACTGATGCACTGTGACTGGCACCAAGGTGTGGAGAATTTGACGGCTCGCACGCATAGCCGTCTTTGGCGCTGGCATTCAAATTCACCATTTCACGGACTGCGCTTGTGCGCTGAATTAATCAGGCCATGGCCAATACGAGTCAACCAACTGAACGGTGTCCGGAGCGAGCGAAGCGGGACGTACACCAGCAGCAGCGGGATCATCATGACAATTACTGGCAGATAAATGAACAGTGTCGATGTGGCTTCGGCGGATTGTGTGACTTGGTGTTGCAGATCGTGCAGGTTCATGATGGCGGCTCCGTTTAAAGTTTGTGAAATCGCTTAACAACTCCCCCAAATACCTGCATGAATCGGGCCAGTTAAACCTTTATGTAAGCTGTTGATAAGGTTGACTATTTTTCATAGCCTTGGTCAACGAATCGGATGACGTGTCAAAAATGGCGGCAGTGAAATATCGAAAGTGCCACAATTGACACTTTTGGACGCTGGGGGAATGGTGTGAACCTGAACAAGATCGGCTCGTTTCTGGATTCATTCGACGAGCCAAGCATCGTCATGGATGCCAATTACCGCATCCTCTGCGCCAATCCGGCATACCTGCGCGATTTCAGTAACGACGAGCCAGTGGTTGGGCGGTTTTGCTACGAAATTTCGCACCGTTTTAACGTGCCCTGCGACCAGGCGGGTGAATCCTGCCCCTTGCAAGTCAGCCGCACCAGCGGCCAAAAAGAGCGCGTACTCCATCTGCACCACACCCCGCATGGCGAAGAACATGTCGATGTTGAAACCACGCCGATCCGCGACGACAACGGCGAAAGAACACTCTACGTAGAGACCATGCGGGTGGTGCGCCAGGCCAGCAGTCGGCCCGCAGCGCAAGGGCTTGTTGGACGCTCACCGGCTTTCACGCGCATGCTGGCACGGGTAATGCGCGCTGCGCCATCGATGGCCGCAGTGATGCTGCTTGGTGAAACCGGTACCGGCAAGGAACTGGTCGCTCGGGCGATCCATGAGGGCAGCGCACGCGCGTCGAGGCCGTTTGTCGCCGTCGACTGCTCTGGCCTGACCGAGACCCTGTTTGAGTCTGAACTGTTTGGCTATGAAAAAGGCGCCTTCACTGGCGCAACCCACCGCAAGCAGGGCCTTGTTGAGGCGGCCAGCGGCGGCACCCTTTTTCTTGATGAAATTGGCGATCTGCCCTTGGCTTTGCAGGTCAAGCTGCTGCGCTTGCTGGAAACCGGGACTTATCGGCGCGTCGGGGGCATTGAGGTTTTGCCTGCGGATTTCCGCCTTGTCTCGGCAACGCATCGCGATCTGGATGCGATGGTGAAGACCGAAGCCTTTCGCCGCGATCTGTACTACCGTATCAACACCTTTCCAATCCACACGCCAGCGTTGCGCGAACGCGCCACCGACTTGGCGCTGTTGGCAGAGTCGCTGCTTTCGCGCGTCGCACCGGGACGTGCATTGCATTTGAGTCCCGAGGCTTGGTCGTTGTTGGCCGCAATGCCATTTGAAGGCAACATTCGCGAGTTGCGCAATCTGCTTGAACGTGCCAGTCTGCTGGTCGATGGTGATGAAATCGAGCCGCGCCATCTTCTCGACACGGACATTGAGCCGCAAACCAGTACTGTGACTCAGACGGTGGAAACCAGCGGCGACTTGTTGACATTGAAGGAAAACGAGCGCCGCTATCTGGCTCGGGTGGTGGCGACATATCAGGGTGATCGTCCTACGCTGGCGCGTCGCCTGGGTGTCAGCGAACGCACG
>JBIJDQ010000471.1:0-2967 GCA_044344025.1 Rhodoferax sp. | reverse complement strand
TGGCATGGTGGTGGACTACCGGGGCCAGCTCAGCAGCAGCGAATCAGACCGCCAGCGCGCCGCCGAGGCTGGCATCGCCATTGTGGCGGGCAGCCAGCTTAAAGACCTCAAAGGGGCCATCAGTCGCTTGTGGTTGGCCAAGCACGACTAGCCCATCCCACGCGCCAACCCATGTTCAACACCCCCCATCCCATCGCCCGCTACAGCCTAACCGCCCGTGTCCAGCAACCGCTAACGCTGCCCGACTACGCTGGCTCACTGTTGCGCGGCCAGTTTGGTGCGGCACTGCGCAATGTGGCCTGCATGACGCGCCAGCCCACCTGCCCGGGTTGCCCACTGGTGCAAACCTGCCCCTACACCCGCATCTTTGAGGCCCCACCACCGCCCAAAGGTAGCCACGCGCTGCAAGACTTCAGCAGCATTCCCAACCCCTACATCATTGAGCCGCCCACACCCGGTGCCCGCGTGCTTGACGCAGGTGAAAGCTTTACCTTTCACCTGGTGCTGATTGGCCACGCCATTGAGCAACTCCCGCTGATCATCTTTGCCCTGCAACGCGCCTTAAGCCAGGGCCTGACCCGCCAGCGGGTGCCCACCGAACTGCTGCAAGTGGACTGGGTGGACGAACTCAGCAACCCACACCCAATCTGGACGCTTGACCGCCCCCTGTTGATGCCCCACCCTGGCACCATCAGCCAAACTTCCGGCATCACTGACACATCAAAAAAGATAGCTACTAACGCTTATTCAGCAAGCACTACAGCACTAAAACCTGCTGAAATCACCCTGCACATTCAAACCCCGCTGCGCCTACAACACCAAGGCAAGCCGCTGGGCGTGGGCCAGCTCACCCCACGCGCACTGGTAGCCGCCGTGGCGCGCCGGGTGGCCTTGCTGATGGAATTTCATGCAGGGCTAAGCGGCTGGGGCGAAGCCGCCAAACACATCACCCATTTGAGTGACAGCCTGACCGACACCCAAGACCTGCACTGGTTTGACTGGACGCGTTACTCAAGCCGCCAACAGCAAGAAATGACGCTGGGCGGCGTGCTGGGCACTTGGACCCTGCACGGCAACCCGCAAGTGCTGGCCGAAATTCAACCCTGGCTCTGGCTAGGCCAGTGGCTGCATGTCGGCAAAAACGCAACCATGGGCTTAGGTTGCTATAATATAAATAGCTACTAACGCTTATTACACGGGAACTACAGGCCGATTTGGCTAAAAAAGTCACTGGCTATCGTAAAAGAGACCTGCGACCAACGGCAAGCTTGCCGCACCCCCTAAAACCGCCCCGCCGCCCAACAATAGCGGCCATGACCCAACGCCTGCTGCACCTGGCCTGCTACGACATCACTGAGCCCCGCCGCCTGATCGCTGCCCTGAAGCTGGCCCGCGTCTACGCCACCGGCGGGCAAAAATCAGTGCATGAACTGTTTTTGACCCCGGTTGAGCGCACCACCCTGGTGGAAGACATGAGCGCCCTGCTTGACCTCAGCACCGACCGTTTTCTGCTCTTGCGGCTAGACCCGCGCGCACGAGTGCACACCCTGGGCAAAGCCGTCAAGCCCGCTGACCCCGACTATTTTTACGTAGGGTAAAAAAAATGGCACTTCTCGTACTCGACCGCGCCCAGCTCGAAGTCAAATCCGAAGGCGAAACCCTTGTGTTGTACGAGGCCGGCACCCGCCGTGGCACCGTGCCCATCAAGCTGATTGACCGCTGCGTCATCCACGGGGCCCAAACCCGGCTTGACACCGGCGTGCTGATGAAACTGGCCGAAGCCGGAGCCAGCACCGTGCTGATGAGCCCACGCAGCCCCCGGCGAGTGGCGTTGGTGCTTGGCAGCCAGCACAACGACGCGGCTGTGCGCCTGGCCCAGGCCCAACGCGTGATGAACGATGCTGCCTGCCGCCAATGGGCGCTGGCCCTGGTGCGCAGCAAACTCACCCGCCAGCGGCGCACCCTGCTCACCCTGCAAGTGGCCCGGCCAGATGCCCGAAAACCGTTGTTTGATGCACTGCAAACCCTGGATGCCATTCGCATCCAGCTGCCAGCCAACAGCGTGCCGGCCGCAGACATGCCAGCACTTTCAAGCCTGCTGGGCCTTGAAGGTGCCGCCGCCCGCGCCTATTTTGGCGGCCTGGCCGGTGTGTTTGCCCCTGCGCTTGGCTTTAGCGGGCGCAACCGCCGCCCACCGCGCGACCCGGTCAACGTGTGCCTGAGTCTGAGCTACACCATGGCGCACCTGCAAGCCGTGCAGAGCTGCACCACCGCTGGGCTGGACCCGCTGCTGGGCTTTTACCACCGCCCAAGTTTTGGCCGTGAAAGCCTGGCCAGCGACCTGATCGAACCCCTGCGCCCGGTTATTGACCTGTGGGTGTGGGAACTGCTGCGCAGCCGCACCTTGCGTGAAGACCATTTTTCAATGGACAAAGGCGCCTGCCTGCTGGGCAAGGCGGGCCGAGCCATTTATTACGCTGAGTGGGAGCGCAACAGCGGCCCGTGGCGGCGCTGGCTACGCGGCCAATGCCAAACCCTGGCCCGCAGCCTGCGCGACCAAGGCAGCATCTGGCTGGCCAACCCTGATGAGGAAGATGAAGCATGTTGAGCACCAAAAAACAAACTTGCACCGCCAAACCTGGCCCAGGTGCCCGCGCCCTGTACCTGGGCGGGCGCGACCATAAACGCGTGAGCTGCACCAAGGAGGCGCTGGTGGTGACCAACGAGCGCGCCCAGGTCATGCGTTTCCCGCTGGTGCGGGTGGCGCGCGTGGTCAGCAGCGCCGACGTGGTCGACTGGAGCGGCCCTGCCCTGGCCTTGTGCATGCGCGCCGGCATTGGCATCACCTGGCTTGATTCAGAAGGCCAGCCCGTGGGCAGCATCTATGCCCAACCACGCACCACAGCAAGTCTGGCCACGGCGCTTGAGCTATGGGCCGAGCGTGCCGACGGTGTCGCCCTGTACCAA
>JBIJDQ010000472.1:0-2967 GCA_044344025.1 Rhodoferax sp. | reverse complement strand
GTGGGCGTGTTTGTTGTTGATCACATCGTGCAACACCACCCCGCCGTAGCTGTGCGCGGCGGCATTGATGTCTTCACGCGCACCCAAACTGGTGATGATGATCGGCACCTTGTATTTAACGCAAAGCGCCATGTCGTGTTCGAGCCGGTCATTGCTTTTGTGCACGATCTGGTTGATGGCAAAGGGGGCCGCAGGCTGGTCCGGGTGGGCCAGGTTGTGGGCCGCCAAGGTTTGGGTGATCTCGACTAACCAGTCTTCCAGCTGCTCGGCAGGGCGTGCGTTAAGCGCCGGCATGGCACCCACCACACCCGCAACACACTGGGCAATCACTAACTTGGGCGTGCTGATGATGAACAGTGGTGAGCCAATCACCGGGAAAGGCAAGGCCTTAAGGACTGCGGGCAAGCGATTCATGTGGGTTTTTTCTGTTTTTTACAAGAAAATAGCCGCTAGTGCTTGTCGAATAAGCGCTAGCAGCTATAAATAAAATAGCAAACAAAGCCACTTGACGGGGCTTTGTCAAACATCAGAACGCGTCAAGCGCCAAGGCGGTGACGCATACGGCACCGTCGACAATGCTGTCGCGCATGCCGGGCACCTTGGTCAGCAGGTGATCGGCATAAAAACGTGCGGTGATGACCTTGGCTTTCATGAAGGCCACTTCTTCACCTTTTGCCATCTGGTCTTGAGCCACCAACAAGGCCCGCGCCATTTGCCAGCCCGCCATCAGGTTGCCTGCCAGCATCAGGTAAGGCACGCTTCCCGCAAACACATCGTTCGGATGCGCCTTGGTGTTGCCTGCGACAAAATCCACCACATCAACAAAAGCCAGCCGTGCTGCGGCAAGCCGTTTGGCCATGACCATCGCATCGTTGGTGCCGCTGGCGGTCAACGCGGCCTCGGTCACCTCGATCTGGGCGGCCAAGGCTTTCGCCGTTTGCCCCCCATCGCGGCTGGTTTTGCGCCCCACCAGGTCATTCGCCTGAATGGCCGTGGTGCCTTCGTAAATGGTCAGGATTTTTGCGTCACGGTAATACTGTGCACAACCGGTTTCTTCAATAAAGCCCATGCCCCCATGCACCTGCACGCCCAGGGAGGTGACTTCCAGGCTCATCTCGGTGCTGTACCCCTTGATCAAGGGCACCATAAACTCGTAAAACGCGTGGTTCTGCTTGCGGGTGTCGGCATCGGCATGGTGGTGCGCCGCATCAAACGCGGCAGCAGCCACACTGGACAAAGCCCGGCAACCCTCGGTGTAAGCGCGCATGGTCATCAGCATGCGTTTCACGTCCGGGTGGTGAATGATGGCGCCTGCGGCGGGCAGCGAGCCATCCACCGGGCGGCTCTGAATGCGGTCCTTGGAAAAGGAAACGGCTTTTTGGTAGGCCCGCTCGGCAATTGCAATGCCCTGCACGCCCACCCCGTAGCGTGCCGCGTTCATCATGATGAACATGTACTCCAGGCCCCGGTTTTCCTGGCCCACCAGGTAACCCACCGCACCACCGTGGTCACCAAACTGCAGCACGCAGGTGGGGCTGGCCTTGATGCCCATCTTGTGTTCGATGCTGACACATTGCACATCGTTGCGTGCGCCAAGCGTGCCATCGGCATTGACCATAAATTTAGGTACCACAAACAGGCTGATGCCTTTCACGCCTTCCGGCGCACCCACCACACGGGCCAGCACCAGATGGACGATGTTGTCCGCCATGTCATGCTCACCCCAGGTGATGAAGATTTTGGTGCCTGCAATTTTGAAAGTGCCATCAGGCTGGGGATCGGCCTTGGTGCGCACGGCGGCCAAATCACTGCCTGCCTGGGGCTCGGTCAAGTTCATGGTGCCGGTCCACTCACCGCTGACCAGTTTCTCCAGAAAGGTGGCTTTAAGTTCATCGCTGCCGGCGGTCAACAGCGCTTCAATGGCCCCGTCAGTCAGCAGGGGGCACAGGGCAAAACTCATGTTGGCGGAGTTTTGCATTTCACCCACAGCCGAGCCAATGGTTTTGGGCAGGCCCTGACCACCAAAGTCCACCGGGTGCTGCAAACCTTGCCAGCCCGCTTCGGTGTACTGCTTGAAGGCCTCCTTAAAACCGGGCGTGGCGGTGACCACACCGTCCTTGAAACTGGTAGGGTTTTGGTCACCTAACCAGTTCAAGGGACTCAGCACGCCCTCGTTGAACTTGGCGGCTTCTTCCAGCACGGCTTGCGCAGTCTCAAAACCCGCGTCTTCCATGCCCGGCAGTTGGGCAATCTGGTCGATATTGGCCAAGTGCTTGATGTTGAACAACATGTCTTTGACGGGGGCGATGTAACTCATTGCAATTCTCCAGAAGAAAAAAACTGCGCCTGCTGCCATGCATCAGACGAAAAAAAAGGGCATCACGCTGGATGCCCTGTGGGGTGTTGTTTTACAGGGCAGCAACCAACTCCGGCACCGCTGTAAACAAATCAGCTTCCAGTCCGTAGTCAGCCACGCTGAAGATCGGTGCCTCGGGGTCTTTGTTGATGGCCACAATCACCTTGGAGTCCTTCATGCCCGCCAGGTGCTGGATGGCACCGCTGATGCCTGCTGCAATGTAGAGTTGGGGTGCCACAATCTTGCCGGTCTGGCCCACTTGCAAATCGTTGGCCGCGTAACCTGCATCTACCGCAGCCCGGCTGGCACCAATCGCCGCGCCGAGCTTGTCGGCCAGAGGGGTCATGACTTCGTTGAACTTCTCCTGTGAGCCCAAAGCCCGGCCCCCACTGACGATGATCTTGGCCGCGGTGAGTTCGGGGCGGTCGTTCTTGGCGATCTCGCTGCCCACATAGCTTGTGGCACCCGAAGTGGCTACAGGTGCGATTGATTCAATAGCTACCGGTGCTTGCCCACCCTGAACTGCCGCATCAAAACCCGTGGTACGCACGGTCAGCACCTTGGTGGCGTCCAGGCTTTGCACGGTGGCCATGGCGTTGCCCGCATAGATG
>JBIJDQ010000470.1:0-2969 GCA_044344025.1 Rhodoferax sp. | reverse complement strand
CTATGTTCTGTGCTGTCCAAGGCTGCTTACAGTCCTCCTTGGCGCAGCGGCAACTGCGTGGTGTTTTTAACCTCTTCCATCACCGCGTAGGTGCGGGTTTCACGCACGCCGGGCAACTGCCATAACACGGTGCCGGCAAACTCACGGTAGGCGCTCATGTCGCGCATGCGGGTTTTCAGCAGGTAGTCAAAGCCGCCGGCCACCATGTGGCACTCCATGATTTCGGGGCGCACCTGCACCGCGGCCTTGAAGGCCTCAAACACACCTGAGGTGGTTTTGTCCAGCAGCACCTCCACAAACACCATCAGGCCAGCGTCCAGCTTGCCCGGGTTCAGCCGGACTTCGTAGCCCTCAATCACGCCCTCTTTGCTTAAGCGCTGCACCCGGGCCAGCACGGCAGTGGGCGACAGCGCCACCTCTTCAGAGAGTTTCAGGTTGCTGATGCGGCCATCTTGCTGCAGCGCGTGCAATATTTTCAGGTCAATGCGGTCAAGTTGCACGGCTTAGGCCTCGGGTTCTGGGGGCAGCGGTGCAGGCCTGCCAAACAGGTAGCCCTGGTAGTGTTTGCAGCCCAGGGCCAGCAGGGCATTGCGCTGCTCGGTTAGCTCTACGCCCTCGGCAATGACCTCAAGTGCCAGGCTGTCACCCATGGTGACAATCGCGCGAATGATGGCGGCATCCTGGGGGTCGGTCAGCATGTCACGCACAAAGGACTGGTCAATCTTGAGCTGGTGCAGCGGTAACCTCTTGAGCATGGCCAATGAAGAGTAACCGGTGCCAAAGTCGTCCAGGGAGAGGCGCACACCCAACAGGCGCAGGGCATCCATCTTGGCAACCACACCGGGCACATCGTCCACCAGTTGGCTCTCGGTGAGCTCAAGCTCCAGGCAGGCCGGGTTGGCGCCGGTGCGGGTCAGCGCCTCTTGCACCTGCGCCACAAAATCAGCCTGACGGAATTGTCTGGCGCTCACATTCATCGCAATCGTCCATTGACGCTTTTGTGCATGCCCGGCCCAAAGCACGAGTTGCTGGCAGGCGGTCTGCAACACCCAGCCACCAACGGATGCGATGATTCCGCAGGATTCGGCCGCGGCAATGAACTCACCTGGCGCGACCAGGCCCCGCATGGGGTGCTGCCAGCGCAACAGGGCTTCATAACCTAGGGTGTCGCCCTGCATATTCACCTGCGGCTGGTAAAACAGCACAAATTCCTCGTTTTGGTAGGCCCAGTGCAGGTCAGCCTCCAGGCTGGTGCGCGCCATCACCTGGGCCTGCATGGTTGGGTTGAAGAAACGCAGCGCATTGCGCCCAGCCGCTTTGGCCTGGTACATCGCCAGGTCGGCTTGCTTGAACAGTTCTTCTCGCGAGGGGTTTTTGGCATCCACCAAGGCCACCCCAATGCTCACGCTGCCCGGGTGCTGGCGCTCGCCCAGGGTGTAGGGCTCGGCCAGGCGGCTGAGTAATTTTTGCGCCACCCGCTGGGCTTCGTTGGCGGCTTCTTCGGGCTGGCGGGCCAGGTCAACCAGCATCACCACAAACTCGTCGCCGCCCTGGCGTGCCAGCGTGTCCTGGGCGCGAATGCATTCCCCCATGCGCTGCGCCATCTGGCGCAGCAGCACATCGCCCATGTCATGGCCCAGCGTGTCGTTGATGTCCTTGAAGTTGTCCACGTCAATGAACATCAGTGCCGCCCCCTGTGGGTTGCGGTGCAGGGTGGTCAGCAGCTGTTGCACCCGGTCTTGCAACAGGCGGCGGTTGGGCAGGCTGGTGAGCGGGTCGTAAAAAGCCAGTTGGTGGATGGCTTCTTCGGCCTGTTTGCGCTTGGTGATGTCGGTGGAGATGCCGCACAGCGCGTAAATACAACCATCAGCATCGCGCAGCGGCAGCTTGACTGACACGTAGCTGTGCTCAACCCTGCCTTTGGTATCCCGGTTGGTTTCTTCCTCTTCAACCCGCTCGCCCTGCTCAATCACCCGCAGGTCGTTGACCCGCAGTTTGGTGACGGTGGCCTCATCAAAAAACGCGCTGTCGGTTTGCCCCACCACCTGGTCCAGTGGCAGCTCAAACAACTGGCACACCTTGCTGTTGGCGTATTGGTAACGCAATTGTGTGTCTTTGATGTAGATGAAGGCATCCACACTGTTCAAAATGGTGCCCAGTCGCTCCTCACTGGTGAGCAGGTGCGCTGTTTTTTGGGCCACTTGGCGACGCAGCCACAGGCTTGACAACAGGGCCAGGGCCAGCAAACCCAGCAGTGCAGCCAGGCCCCACCACAAGTAGCCCGGCATCGAAAAAGAGGCCGATGTTTGCAGCCAGCGCTGCATCGCCAAGCCATAAGGAGAATCCGTTTGCAACTGCCACAGCGCGAGGTAACGGTCTATGGTGGCCAGCACCTCAGGGTGGCGGCCCTTGGGCGTGGCGTAAAACAGTTGCGCCGGTTGAAACACGATGGCGGTGGACTCCAGTTGGTAAGTTTGGGCCTGCAGGTCGCCAAAAAAACGGTTGGCCGCCACCGCATCCACGCTGCCTTCCACCACACGCTCGAAGCCTTGTTCAAACGAATCCACAGGAATCAGTTGCGCGCCAATGCCAAAACTGCTCAGCATGTTGCCCAAAAACGAGGCCTGAATCGAGCCTGCCACCACCGCAATGCGTTTGTCCTTGAGGTCTGGAATGGCATTAATGGCCACCCCTTTTTTGCGGTAAATTTGTGACCAGCTTTGCAGCACCGGGGTGTTGTGAAAGTCGAAAATTTGAGCCCGCTGCTCGGTCAGTGCCACGTCAGGCATCAGGTCAATGCGGCCTTCTTGCAGGGCTTGCAGGCAGGCCTGCCATTCGCAAGCTACGGCCACCAGTTGCCAGCGCTCCTGCGCGGCCATGGCCACCAGCACGTCGCCCAGAATGCCGCTGGGTTGACCGTCTTGGCTCATGAACAGTTTGGGCGCATTGGCGTACACCCCAACCCGGAG
>JBIJDQ010000469.1:0-2981 GCA_044344025.1 Rhodoferax sp. | reverse complement strand
AGGCCCGGCTGCGCAGTCTGGGCAACCATGTGTCAGTCAGCGTGCGCCCCGACTGGCAGTTTGATGCCGGACTCGGCCAGCGCACCCTGCTTGCGCACCTGAACGCAGCCAACCTGGCCGCCTGGGGCGCACAAGACTTGCCTCAGGCCCATGCCGCCGCCGCCGCCCTGCTCGCCTATGCCGAGCACACCCAGGGCCGCGCCCTGACCCACATCCACAGCGTGCGGGTGCAGCGCGCCGGTGAACTCATCGACCTGCCACCCACCACCCGGCGCAATCTGGAACTGACCCAAACCCTGCGCGGGGAAGACGCACCCACGCTGTTTTCGCTTCTGGACACCTGCATGACCGGCATGGGCAGCCGCCTGCTCAAAAGCTGGCTGTTGCAGCCCAAACGTGAGCGCACCGAAGCCCAGGCACGCCTAAGCGCCATCGCCGTGTTGCGCCAGCCCCAAGCAGGCTCACCCATCGGCTTGTGGCAAACCCTGCGTGCACAACTCAAGGGCAGCACCGATGTGGAGCGCATCACCGCCCGCATTGCGCTGCGCCAGGTGCGCCCACGTGAATTGCTCGGGTTACAAAAAACGCTACAAAAAACAGAGCTACTTGCGCCCGTCCTGCATTCACTGGAGGCCTATTTAACTCAAATTTCTGAGTATTTGGTTCCACCTGCCGGTTGCGTTGACCTGCTGGGCCGCGCCATCGCGCCAGAGCCCGCTGCGCTGGTGCGCGACGGTGGCGTGATTGCCGACGGCTTTGATGCCGATCTGGACGAATTGCGCGCCATCCAGACCAACTGCGACAGCTTTTTACTCGACCTGGAACTGCGCGAAAAAGCGCGCACCGGCATTTCCAATTTGCGCGTGCAGTACAACCGGGTGCATGGCTTTTTTATTGAAGTCTCGCAAGGTCAACTCGACAAAGTGCCCGACGACTACCGCCGCCGCCAGACCCTGAAAAATGCCGAGCGCTTCATCACCCCCGAACTCAAAGCCTTTGAAGACAAGGCCTTGAGCGCCCAGGAACGCGCCTTGGCGCGGGAAAAATGGCTTTATGACCAGGTGCTGGATGCGTTGCAGCCCTTCGTTCCCGCCCTCACCCGCCTGGCCCGTGCCCTGGCCACGCTGGATGCACTGTGCGCGCTGGCCGAGCGCAGCCTGACGCTGGACTGGTGTGCACCACAGTTTGCCAAAGAACCCTGCCTGAACATTGTCAAAGGCCGCCACCCTGTGGTGCAAGCGCGCCTGAATGAGACCAACGCGGGCGCCTTCATTGCCAACGACACCCAGCTTGGCCCCAAACAACGCATGCAAATCATCACCGGTCCCAACATGGGTGGCAAGTCCACCTACATGCGGCAAATTGCGGTGATCACCCTGCTGGCCAGCATGGGCAGTTATGTGCCCGCAAGCAGTTGCCGCCTGGGGCCGATTGATGCCATTCACACCCGGATTGGCGCCGCCGACGACCTGGCCAACGCCCAGTCCACCTTCATGCTTGAAATGCTGGAAGGCGCGCAAATCCTGCACGCTGCCACACCCCAGTCACTGGTGCTGATGGACGAGATTGGCCGTGGCACCAGCACATTTGATGGCCTGGCGTTAGCCAGTGCCATTGCCACCCAGTTACACGATAAAACCCAGGCCTACACCCTGTTTGCCACGCACTACTTCGAACTGACCGAGTTCCCGGCCACCCACCACAGCGCCATCAACGTGCATGTGAGTGCGGCTGAATCCGGCCGCGACATTGTGTTTTTGCATGAAATCCAGCCCGGCCCGGCCAGCAAAAGCTACGGCATTCAGGTGGCCCGACTGGCAGGCATGCCCGCCGCTGTGCTCAACCACGCCCGCCATACACTGCAGGCGCTGGAGGCCCAAGCCAGCCAGCACCAGGCGCAAGTGGACTTGTTCGCCACCCCTACCACTACTGAAAACATAGCTATCAGCGCCGTAGAGACTTGGGCCAAAGCCCTAAATCCTGATGAAATGAGCCCGCGTGAGGCGCTGGAGGCCTTGTACCAGTTGAAAAAACTGAGCCTGGCTGAAAAAGCCTGAAATTTTCAGCGGTGGAGTTGGCGCGATTCAACCACCTGCTCACCCGCCTGTCCGGTCAATACACCTTGCAACAACGCGCTGGCGATGCGCTCTGGCCGCACCGCGCGGTATTGCATCGGGATCAGCGGGCGCAGCGCATGGGCTACCCACAAGCCAATAGCTTCACCGGGACGGCTCTCGGTGCGGTGTGCGTCAATCAGTGACGGGCGCACGATGGTGTAGCTTGGGTAATTCAGCTGCCCAATGGCCTCTTCGGCCTGCCCTTTGGTCCTGAGATAAAGCCCACGCGACTGGGCATTGGCTCCGAGTGACGAATTGAGCGCAAACCGCGTGGCACCCGCCAGTCTTGCCAGGCGCGCCACCTGCACCGGCCAGTCCCGGTCCACCTCGACAAACTTGGCGTCAGAGCCAGCCAACTTCAAGGTGGTGCCCAGCGCGCAGACCACCGCATCCACCGACCACCAGGGGGCATCAGGCGGCAGCTTGGCAAAGTCCACCACCGGGTTGTCCAGCTTGGAATGGGTGGGCAGTGGCCGCCGAGTCGGTGCCACCACTCGGACAATCTGCGGGTTGGCCAATGCCAGCGCCAGCACCTCGGTACCGACCACACCAGTGGCGCCCAGCAGGAGCAACGTCAGGCCGGTAGGGGTGACAGGTTTTGCTTGGGAATGGTCGGGCATGTCAGTTCTTTGTTGGTTGGCAAACCGCTTGGCAGATCACAAAGCGGGGTTCGGTCCAATTTGACCATGACACCCGTGGCAAGGTGCGGTTCAAAGTCGGGGGTTGGTCTGGTTTGGTGCTGAACGGCCTGGCGACTGGGTCAGGCGCATGCGGTTTTGGAGGGCAATCACGCGCGGGGTTAGGCCTTGAGTACGCTGAGTCCCGGGGACGCGCGCCTTGCCCTCCAAAGCCCGGTCGCCTGAC
>JBIJDQ010000468.1:0-2984 GCA_044344025.1 Rhodoferax sp. | reverse complement strand
ATACTCCAGAACCAAGGCTTCATGGACCATGGTGAGTTCAAGGTGGGTGTCCGGGTTGTCCACCGGCACACGAGCGTTTTCTGCCAGCGACACCATGGTGAAGGCCACTCCAGCCACCATCAAACTCGGGTAGATCATCAGGTCCCGGTGGGCCAGGGTTTCCACAATCGCCGTCAACGAGGTCGAGCCCGTGATCATCGACGCACAAAAAAGCACCATCAGCAGTGCGGGCTCGGCCAAAAAACCCACCAGCATTTCACGGCGTGCACCCAAAGAGCCAAAGGCCGTGCCCACATCCATCGCCGCGAGAGAAATAAACACCCGGGCCAGTGCAAACAAACCCACCAGCGCAATCGCATCGGCAGCCGGGGACAAGGGCAGGTCTGTGGACAAGGTCGGAATGATCACGCTGGCCAGCAACATGCAGCTGAAAATCAGGTAGGGTGCCATGCGGTACAAAGACGAGGCATGTTCGGCCATCAAGGACTCTTTGTTCAACAGTTTATGCAGCATGCGGTAGGGCTGCAACAAACCCGGTGCCGACTTGTTTTGCATCCAGGCACGGCACTGGCCAATCCACCCGGTCAGCAAGGGTGCCAACACCAGGGCTGTGACCAACGCCAACAGTTGCGAAAAGACGCCCAGTGCACTCATCGTTTCACCACCATCAAGACCACGATCAGCGTCATAAAGCTGTACATCAAATAAACCGCAATGCGCCCCTGCTGCAACAAGCCAACAATTTTCGATACACGCTCCACCAACCGAGCGAGCGGCAGGTACAAGCCGAACCACAAGGGGTCTTCCACAGTCACTTTGTAGGTAGGCTGTGTGTCAAAGGCGCTGGGCAACTGGCGTTTGATGCGGAAAAATGGCTCAAAAATCTGACGAATCGGCTGACCAAAGCCTTCAGCCGTATCCTGCATGCGGGAGGTTTGCCACGGGTGACCACAATCCCACGGGGGTACACGGCGCATGCGGCCGTGGTAAAGCTTGCGCACCAGCCAAAACGTCAGGCCAAAAATGGCCAACACACCCAGCATGAAAATAGTCGGCGCATAACTTGCGCGCTCGATGCTCACCGGCACCAGCAGCCAGCCGTTTTCTGCCACGGTCTGCGCCAGGCCGCCTTGGACCAGCGTTTTTGTCACCGGATCTATCACGGCAATCACCTGGTTCGGAAACAGGCCCAGCAACACGCACCCCGCCACCAGCCACAACATGCCCAAGCGCTCCCACGGCCCTGCGTCATGGGCGAACTTGAGCTTATCCTCGCGCGGCTGGCCCAAAAACACCACCCCAAAATACTTGACCATGGTGAAGCCCGACAGTGCCGCAATCAACGCAATCAGCGCCGCCATCACCGGCACCAACATGTCCAGAAACGAACTGGGCAAGCCGGTGGTGAACAAAAAACTCTGCAACAGCAGCCATTCGGCCACAAAGCCACCAAAGGGTGGCAAACCCGCACAGGCCAGCACCCCTACCAAAGTGGGCCACGCCACCCAGGGCATAAAACGAATCAAGCCGCCCAGCTTGCCCAGACTGCGCTCACCCGTGGCGTGCATGACCGCACCCGTGCTGCAAAACAACAGACTTTTGAAAAACGCGTGGCTGATCATGTGGTACAGCGCCGCAGTCATGGCCAGCGCCGCCAGCGCCTGCATACCGTAACTGGCGAAAAGCAGTGATAGTCCCATACCGGCACTGATCAAGCCAATGTTTTCGATGCTGGAGTAGGCCAGTAAACGCTTCATTTCAACCTGCACGGTAGAAAACACCACCCCAAACAGCGCTGTGGCCAGGCCTACCGCCATCAACAACACCCCCCACCACCAGAGCCGGGATTGAAGCAAATCAAATGACACCCGCAAAATGCCATACAGCGCTATCTTGAGCATCACCGCACTCATCAACGCAGAAAAAGGTGACGGTGCCGCCGGATGCGCCTCAGGCAGCCAGACATGCAAAGGTAACAAACCGGCCTTGGCACCGAATCCAAACAAGGCCAAACAGAAGGCCACCGAACCCCAAAACGGTGACAGATGCTGCAAGCGCATGTTGGCAAAGGTGTAGTCACCCGTGTTGGCTTGCAACAAACCAAAACACAACAAGATGCCCAAGGCACCAATGTGTGCCACCAGCATGTAGAGGTAGCCCGCGTGACGAATTTCGGCGCTGCGGTGGTTTGCCAGAACAAGGAAAAAAGACGACAAGGCCATGGTTTCCCACATCACCATGAACACATAGGCATCGTCCGCAATCACCACCAGTGCAATGCTGGCCAGAAACACGTGGTATTCGAGACAGATCAAGCCCGGCGGTGTGCCCTCGCCCTGGCGAAAGTAACCAGCCGCAAACACCGATACCCCGGCCGACACCCCGCCAATCAGCAACAAGAAGAAGCTTGAGAGGCTGTCAAGGCGCAGATGAAAAGGCAACTGCGGCAAGCCCAGCGGCAAAACCGCCACCTCGGGGCTGGCAAATGCGGCACTCAGCGCAACCCCCATCAACAGCACCGAAAAACCCGCACCCACAGGAAACAGCACTGTGGCCACCAATTTAAAACGTCGCAACGCAAGCACACCCAGAACACCAATCAGCAACCAGGCCGTCACCACCACCAGCACCCAGTCCAAATGGACCCAGGAAGAAAGGTGGTTATAGCTGTTCATGCTTTTATGAGAATTTGGATTTGAATTTTGGTTTGGGCCGGTGATATTACACCCTCGAACACCACCATAACCAAAAAAAGTGACCGCAATGGCTCCAGGTGCAGGGCTAAAATGCGGCTCAAAAGGCAACACCATGAACATTTTCTACCGTCCTCAGTACCAGTCCGAAATCACCCAATTCATTGACCAACTCAAGGCCAAAACCCCTGGCATGGAAGAGCGCCAACGCCAGGGTCGGGAATTGTTGTGGGACAAAACCATCGACCGCGACTTGGCTAGCGACCTGCGTGCTGGCCAAATTGAGCAAAA
>JBIJDQ010000466.1:0-2986 GCA_044344025.1 Rhodoferax sp. | reverse complement strand
TGATAGCGCTTCGCGGACACAAGCTCGTGGTCAATCCGGTCGTTAAGCAAAACCCGATTGGGCAACCCAGTCAAAGCATCGAAATTAGCGCTTCTGATCAGTGCTTCTTCATTGCGTTTTCGCTCGGTAACATCCTTCAAGATGCTGACAAAGTGCGTAATCTGATTTCGGGCATCAAATACAGGCGCGACCGAGAGTTCATTCCAGAAAGTAGAACCGTCCGTTTTGCGGCAGCGTACGGTAACTGTTCCAGCCGCCCTACTCCTCAATAACCTGCGCAGAGTGTCTACCTCCGGCGTATATAAATCTTCTGTCAAAAAGAAGATGCGCCCGGTTTGACCCATCAACTCCTCAGTGGTGAAGCCCGATAGAGCAGTCACTGCGTGATTCGCATAAATAATCGGCCTACCCGCAGCTTGAGCATCGGTAATGAGAATTCCCTCCCCAATGGCGCTCATGGCCCGCTCGTTCAGGCGCAGTCGTTCTTGCTCCATCTTGCGCTGTGTCGCGTCACGGAAAGTACCAACAAACCACTGCGTACTGGTCAAGTGCATATGGGAAAAAGCCAAGTCCACCTTGATATCCCGTCCATCCTTGTGCAGTGCAGAAGTTTCGACGTTAGACCAGTTCACTCGTCTGACGCCCGTAGACAGGTAGCTTTTCATTCCCTCATGGTGAGACTTGCGCAAGGCAGGAGGTTGAAGAACCTCAATGGACCTACCGATGAGTTCAGTCGGCTCGTACCCAAAGACTGCGCGAACCGAAGGATTTGCAAAGCAAATCACGCCCTGCTCATTCAAAACGACAATCGCATCGTTGGCGATTTCCCATAGGGTCCGGTTACGTAACTCACTATCACGGAGTTGATCCACGCCTTGGGTTTGCATTCTCTGAGACTGCTCTAAGGTTTCGGCAGCCTGATTCGCATGGGAAAATAGCACCCCTATTTCATCAGTGCGGCGCACTGTCACCCGTGCAGCCAAGTCACCAGATCCCAGCTTGTCCAGCATGTTGCGCAGTTGTGCAATGGGAATGAGCAGACGATGGTGGATAAAGGTGTACACCAGCAGAGTGATGAGTCCCCCTAACAGTAATGTGACAGGCAAAAGCCAACGCAATTGCCGGCGAGCATGCTCAAACCGTGGCAACAACCGCTGCACATTCGACTCGGCAGCCTGCAAAGTGGCATTGCCAAGACGCTGCATTTCTGCACGAGAATAGATCGGCGTGGCGGAATTCTGCGATCTGCCCGCGATCGCTTCACTTTTTGACTTGAGTGCCTGCCATGCAAGCTCAAGAGCCTCCAGCTCGTTTCCATCCGAAGCCGTGATCCCGGAGCGCTGCAGCGCCAGCTGCATAACCAGGACCTGCTCAAAATCACCCCAGGTTCGCTGCAACACCTCGATAGCTCCTGGCTCTTCACGACGGACTGCCTCCACTTCCAAAAGCGTGCGCTGCGACAACATGCGCAAACGCCCAGCCTCATTGAGTTGTTCCGCCAATACCGTCAGGTTGTCATATTCGCTTCCAATGACCAGAACAAGCGCTGTAACACCCAAGCAGCACGCCAGCAGGAACGTAATGACCTGGCTACGAAGACTGATACGTTCAAGAGTGCATTTGACCACGTGCTACCTTATCGAACCTTAGCAAATTTGGCGCGCCCCGGCCATTTGAGAAAAGCTGACAGACGCCTTCAACTGTCCAACCTGTCTGGATAACTCCTCACTGGTAGTCACGAACTTCTGGTGTGCCGAGGCGCACTGTTGAGTCGCTTGGCCCATGGCACCGCAATTCTGTACAACAGACTTACTTTGCTCCAAACTGGCAGCAGAGACCTCTTGCGCTAACCCGCCGATGCGATGAATGCGGGTGACAATTTCATCGATTGGATCGATCCAGCAGATAACCCGGCTGATGGCTAGGTCCGAAGCATTCAGAACGGAATGATGAGTTTCAATTTCCAGCTCTTCAAGCTTTTTCCAGATCGGATTTGATTGAAAAATTGACGAGGGCTCCATAGCTTTATCCGAGTTGCACTCCCATGCCTTGTGCATCAAAGGGCAGATACGCCCCTACATCCCCACGTTTGATAGCCTCGACCATCGCCATCAAAGGCTTATCCGCATCCGCACTGGTGGGTGGACTTTGGACGCTGCCGCCCATGGCCGCCGCAAAAACCAGCACCCACGGCTTCCCGAATTCACGGGCCTCCTTAACCAACGTATCAAAGGAATCGAGCTCGTGTGGACTTTTATCCACACACATCAATGGAACTAGTGCGCCACCCAGCCCAGCTTCGAAACTCAAGCGCTGCTGATCAGTACTGTCTTCGGGAAGCTCCGCCCCCACAAATACGAATAAAAGTCGTTGCGGCGCAGACTGACTTCGCGCGGCACTAAGCAAGTCGTTAAAGTTTTGAATGTTCATGGGTTGGCGTAGAAATCAGAATTGTCAAAAGGAAAACCATTCACCACGCCGCGGGTCGTCGTTAACTGGGCGACGTAGTTTGCGGGGTCGGGACGAATGCGTGGGACTTTGCGGGTGTGCACAGTGCCCACACTGATGAAACAAAGTGCATGCTCGTAGGTCTGCAAAGTAAACAACTGACGCAAGCCGTGGAATTTCAAGGCTTTGCCACTGGTCAGGGCCGATCCGAAACCCTGCGCGGTTGCCATCAGCAAGATGTTTTGCACGGCGCATCCCGCAGACAAAATGCGCTCGTGCAGGTCAACCTTAGGATCGCCACGTTTTCCGTCCACCACCACAAGAACCAGTAGGGGCGATCGGAATGCCTTCTCTCGTGCTTGCTCCACTTGGCTTATCAGCGCCTGGCAATCGCGCTCCAAAAGCGCTTGAGAGAACTGCTCTGCCAGCAGTTCACGCGCTCCCTGGGACACGACTACAAATCGCCAAGGCGTGATTTGCCCGTGATCGGGCGCGCTGGCTGCAACGCCAAATAAATCAGCGAGCTGGCTGGTACTCG
>JBIJDQ010000467.1:0-2986 GCA_044344025.1 Rhodoferax sp. | reverse complement strand
ACTGCCTCTTTGGGCATGCCGTAGACCACACAGCTTTCTTCATCTTGCGCTACGGTGTGCGCTCCGGCCTGGCGCATTTCCAGCAAACCCGCTGCGCCGTCGTCGCCCATGCCGGTCATGATGACACCCAGCGCGTTGGCACCGGCACATTTGGCTACCGACCTGAACAGCACATCCACAGAAGGGCGGTGGCGGTTGACCAGCGGTCCGTCCATCACCTCTACGTAATACTGCGCGCCGGTGCGGCGCAGCAGCATGTGTTTGCCGCCAGGGGCAATCAGCGCGCGGCCGGGGATCACGCGGTCGTGGTTTTGGGCTTCTTTGACCTCGATCTGGCACAGGCCATTGAGCCGGTTGGCAAACTCGGCTGTGAACTTTTCCGGCATGTGCTGCACGATCACAATGCCAGGCGTCACGCGTGGCAGGCTGGTCAAAACCACTTCCAGCGCCTGTGTGCCGCCTGTGGATGTGCCTAGCGCCACCACACGTTCGGTCGTCTGAATCATGGCCGAATGTTTGTCGGCAGCAGACATGATGACATCCGCCGTATTTTTTTCACGCACGGGCGGTGGCGGGGCGCTGTGTAGCCTGCGCACATTGGCTTTTGCCGCCGCTTTGACGGTGGATACCAAGTCGTCCGACGCGTCCACCAAAAACTGCTTCAAACCAATCTTGGGTTTGGTGATGATGGCCACTGCGCCAGCGGAGAGTGCCTCAATCGAGGTCTTGGCCCCCGCTTCGGCCAGCGTGGAGCAAATCACCACCGGTGTGGGGTGCTCAGACATGATCTTCTTCAGAAACGTAATGCCGTCCATGCGCGGCATTTCCACGTCCAGCACGATCACATCTGGCCACTGCACATTCATGCGGGCGATGGCCAAAATGGGGTCTGCCACAGCCGCAATAACCTCAATCTCGGGGTCTTCGCTCAGCATGCCTGTCACCACCTGGCGCACGACCGCAGAGTCGTCTACCACCATGACTTTGATGCGTTTATTTGCAATCATGTATTTACTTCAATCGTTGATTTGGTTGGGCGCACTTGGTTGGCCCAGACGTCACCCTTGCTGACGTCAAAAATAATCTGCCGGTGCCCCACGCCAAAGAGGCTCTCGGACACGATGGGGATATTGTGCCCTTGCAGCAAGGCACGCGCGGCCTCGCCGTTGCGCTGGCCCACGTTGATAGCGCCGGGGTGGCAGTGGTCTGGGAACATGTTTCCGCCCCCAAACACTTTGGCTTGGCACAGCGCCGGGTTTACACCCGCTTGCCGGAGTTGGTTGATCATTTGCAGCAGTGCCTCGTCGCCGTAGCGGCCATCGAGTTCCTGCCCCTTGGCTGCAGCTCCGCGCGTGGGCAGCAAAAAATGCGACATGCCGCCCATGCGGGACTGCGGGTGCCACAGCGTGACAGAGACGCAGGATCCCAGGATGGTCCGTATCTGATAACCCGCATCGGCCACAAACAAGTCGCCTGGCTGCAAGAAAATCTCTATCAACCCTTCAAGCTGTCGCATCTCACGCTGGCTTTTTGTAAATGGCAGGCGCCACAGAATGTACCGCTTGCGTCACGTCGTTCAGGCTTTCTGAGTGACCGACAAAGAAGTAACCATTGGGTCTAAGTGTCGACACCACCCGGTTGACCACCTGTTGCTTGGTGTCGTTGCTAAAGTAAATCATCACGTTGCGCAGAAACACGATGTCGAACTGCCCCAACTCGGGCAAGGGTGCGTTCAGGTTGGCGTAGCGAAACTTCACACGGCTGCGCAAGCTGCGTTCGATGAGTAGCTTGCCTTCGTACTCGGCAGTGCCCTTCAGGCAATAGCGGCGCAGATAGTCAGGTGGCACATGGCGGGCGCGGTCCAGTGTGTACAGGGCGCGCTCTGCGTCTTGCACCATGCGGGTGCTGATGTCGGTGCCCACCACCTCCCATGGCGCGGTTCCCATACAGTCCGCCAGCACCATGGCGATGCTGTAGGCCTCTTCCCCGCTGGAACTGGCTGCACTCCACACCCGAAAGGCCGTGCCACGGTTGCGCGCGGCCATGGCCTGCTCGCGCAGAAATTCAAAGTGCTTTATCTCACGAAAGAAATAGGTCTCGTTGGTGGTGAGCAGGTCCACCGCCATCTGCACTTCGTCGGGGTGTTTCCCAGAGGCCAATAGCTTGAAGTAGTCACCAAAACTATCCAAATTGTGGTGCGACAGGCGCTTGCCCAGTCGCCCCATGACCAACGCTTTTTTCGCGGCCGACAGGGTAATGCCCGCTTCGTCGAATATGAAACGTTGAAACTGCGCCAGCTCCGCGTCGGTAATGGGATTCATGCAGGACTAAAAATTACAGCTTGAAGAACGACATGGTCTGCTGCAACTGCTCGGCTTGGCTGCTCATCTCTTCAGACGTTGCTGCCAACTCTTCTGAGCTGGAGGCATTTTGCTGTGTGGTCTGGTTTAGCTGACCCACGGCCGAGTTGATCTGACCCACGCCGGATGATTGCTCGCTGGATGCTGCAGAAATCTCTTGCACCAAGTCCGCGGTTTTGCGAATGTTAGGCACCATTTGCGCCAACAGTGTTCCGGCTTTTTCGGCCAGTTCCACGCTGCTGGTGGCTACTTCGCCGATTTCTTGTGCAGCTATCTGGCTGCGCTCAGCCAGCTTGCGCACCTCTGCGGCCACCACGGCAAAACCTTTGCCATGTTCACCGGCACGGGCCGCTTCAATCGCGGCGTTCAAAGCCAGCAAGTTGGTTTGTGCGGCAATGTCGTCGATGATGCCGATTTTCTTGGCGATTTGCTTCATGGCAGCTACCGTGGCGTTGACGGATTCGCCACCTTCAGCAGCGTCTTGAGCGGCCTTGGAAGCCATGCCTTCGGTCACTTTGGCATTCTCGGTGTTTTGGGCAATGCTGGAGGTCATTTGCTCAATGGAGGCGCTGGTTTCTTCCACACCTGCGGCTTGCTCGCTCGCCGCTTGGGACAGGGCCTGGGCG
>JBIJDQ010000465.1:0-2988 GCA_044344025.1 Rhodoferax sp. | reverse complement strand
GCAAGCCCAAAATGGGTGGCTGGGGCTGGCACATGGCCTGCAAGGGTTTGGCGCCGGGCGAGTGGTCTGGGTGCGAATGGGTGCAGACAATCATGCGGATGTCGCCCCCGGCAGCGCGCCACAACTTGCCCAGATGCTCGGCATCTTGCGGTCCGGGGTCAATGGCAACAAACCCGGTGCTGGGGTCGCCCACCAAATAGCTGTTGGTGCCGGGGCCAGTCATCGCGCCGGGGTTGGGCGCGGTCAGGCGCAGCACGTTTTTCAGCAGCGGCACAACTTGCTCTGATTGCCAGTCCAGCGGGTGAACGATCTGACCATCCGGGCACACCAGCGCCAGTTCGCCATAGGCGGACTCGTGTTCCATGTAGCGCGCTTCACGCCCGGCCAGCAGTCCGGCGCGCGGACAACTGGTGAACCAGGGTTCTTCAGACACCGCGCAGGCCTGCAGCACCGCATCCACCGTGGTCAGGTCATTGAGGCGCTCCAGGGTACGGATCGTCGGGAAAATCATGAAAAACGTGCCCGCCTGGTGGCGCGCCAAGGCCTCTGCAGGGCGCACCCACACGGGCTCAAACTGCTCCGTCTCATCGGCCACCGGCACCTGCTCAGGTGGCACCCGCGCCACCAAAAACGGCACATCAAAGCGTTTGCCCATGTCGCGGTCGGTGATCCAGCGGGCCAGCACAAACATGTCGCTGGCAGCAAGTGTCAGGCCACGGCTCGTGCATTGGTCGACAAAATGCCCTTGCCGATCCATGCCGTCCACATCGGCTTGGCTGGCCCAGCGGCCATCGGCATGGCGCGCCAGCAACACACCCAGCTCTTCAAAACTCTCACGAATCGCCGCCACGGCCTGTGTCAGCGCCTCGGCACTTTGTGTGGCACGACGCTGAACCAAAGCGTGGCAAGTGGCATCTGCGGCGTCAATGCCGCCGCCCGGGAAGACAAATGCCCCGGGCACAAAGCTCGCTTTGGCCGAGCGCCGGGTCATCAGCACCTCCAGCCCGCAAGGGGTGTCGCGCAGCAGCAGCACGGTGGCAGCAGGGCGGGTAGGCGCCGGAGCGCGGGCGGGGTGGAGAAGTTGGGTGGGGCGGGGCATGGGCAAATTATGCAGGCAAGAACGGGGGTTTATATGAAAAATAGGGCTGTAGTGCTTGCTCAATAAGTGCGAGCAGCTATAAATATTGAAGTGATCTGGCCCGAGTTATTGACGATCAAGCACAAGTGAAGTCCCCCAACCAGGCGATTTGACCGAGGTGCCGAGCTTTGTCAAAGTAGCGCCTGTCAGCCGTGACCAGCACCGCATTGGGCATGGAAAGTGCCACTGCGTGGTAGAGCGTGTCAAACAAATGGTGATTGAGCTGGCAGGCGAGGTCAATGGCACGGGTGTAGGCCACGGTGGGTGCGGCCCAGGTGATGTCGAGCGCGGCCAAGTTGTCAATGAATTGCTGCGCACTGTCAGGCTTTAGGCGCGACACCACGGCGGCCACCTCGGCGAGAAAATGCGGTGGTTGGTAAAAGTCGAGCGTGCCGCGCGCACTGGCGCGCAAAATCTCAAGCGCGGGTTCGATCTGGTCTTCACGCAACGCCCAGTCGCCCTCGGCAAACCACTTGACCGCCACGCTGGCATCCACCACGCAGATCACGGGCGGCCTTCTTCGCGGGCAGATCTGAACTCGGCCTCGGTGATGCGGGGGGCATTGGTGCGGTTGGCCAGAATGCGGTCAACCGCGCTGCAATGCTTTTGGCGACGTTGTTCGCGCTCAACGGCCACGCGCATCAAATCGGCAATCACGGCGCTTTTGTTTTGGCCTTCAAAGGTGATGTTGAAAGCGTTTTTGATGTCTTCAGGAACGCTGAAATTGACCGTGGGCATGGCGAGTCCTAGTTTGTTGAAAATTTCAACAACATTGTGCTGAGTTGATGTCACTTCGTCAATCCAAAGGCCAAAGAAGGGGCGCCAGCCCTCTTTTCGTCTTCCGCACCCACAAGCAAATCAGACGATTGTTGTGAACATGGTAAAGAATTCAGATCAATGCAACGTCAGCCATTCACAGGCCACCGCATACTGACAGATTGCCCGGCTTGTTCCGTTAGCATTCACCATGAACATCAAAGTACTTCAACTGACTCTGCGTGAGTTCGCCGCTGAGCGCCACTGGCAGGCATTTCACACCCCCAAAAACCTGAGCACCGCACTGATGGTGGAAGCCGCCGAGCTGGCCGAAATCTTCCAGTGGATGACCCCTGAGGCCTCACAAGCCGCCCACCATGACCCAGCCACCAAGGAACACATTGCCGACGAGGTGGCCGACGTGTTGCTGTACCTGTTGCAACTCGCCGACCACTGCGCCATTGATATCCCCCAGGCGGTGGCCAACAAGCTGGTGAAAAACGCCGTCAAGCACCCCGCCCAGGGGCGCGTGTAGTGCGGATGTCGGGGGCGATTTTAAAAAGCGAAGCGTCATGAGCCCCCGGCATCTGCGCTGCACACGCACCGGGTAAAACCCATCAACCCGCCATCCCTCGCAGATAATCCCAGCCATGCAAATCCCCTTCACCAAAATGCAAGGCGCAGGCAACGACTTTGTCGTGCTGGACGAGACCCAAACCCGTTACCACCTGACTGCCGCGCAGTACCGTTTTCTGGGCGACCGCCACTTTGGTGTGGGTGCCGACCAGATCCTGACGGTGCGTCCCTCCCCCGCGCCCGGCATTGACTTTGCCTACGTCATCCACAACGCAGATGGCAATGAGGTCGAGCATTGCGGCAACGGTGCGCGCTGCTTCATGGCCTTTGTGCGCCATCAGGGCCTCACTACCAAAGACGTGGTCAAAGTGCAAACCATGAACCGTGTGCTTGAACTGCAATGGCAGCCCGATGGCAGGGTCACCGTGGACATGGAAGCCCCAGACTTCGAACTGGCCCACCTGCCCTTTGATGCCACCGGCTTGACGCCTGAAACCACAAATTTTTGGCAAATATGG
>JBIJDQ010000464.1:0-2995 GCA_044344025.1 Rhodoferax sp. | reverse complement strand
CAATGGACGTGACTCCCCTGTCAGCAAGGCTTCGTCGACCAATGTTGAGCCAATCTCGACAACCCCATCCGCAAAAAAAGTTTCCCCTGCATGCACCCTGACCAGATCGCCGACCACCACCCTACGCACCGCAACCCGCTCGTAAGCACCCGTCACAGTTAGGCGCTCCACACTGTCGGGCAAACGGTTCATTAACGCTTCCAGCGCACCTGCCGTTTTGTCGCGCAAACGTAGTTCGAGCCACCGCCCCGTCAACAGGAAGAAAACAAACATGGTGAGTGAATCGAAAAAAACCTCACGCCCGAATATTCCCTGCGGCTCAAAGGTGCCAACTGTGCTCACCACAAACGTAATCGCCATGCCAATAGCAACCGGCAGGTCCATGCTGACGCGCATGTGCCGTACGTCACGCAGGGCACTTCTAAAAAACGGACCACAAGAAAACATGACCACCGGTAGCGTGAGCACCCAGGAAGCCCAACGCAGCAACTGCTCGAACTCCATGGTCAGGTCACCTGGCGCAGCAACGTAAGCCGGGTAGGCATACATCATGACTTGCATCATGCATAGCCCGGCGACCAGCCAGCGCCACAGCGCCTGGCGGGTTTCCTGCTTGCGCCGCTCACCTGCAAAACTATCGTTAGCCGGTACAGCGCGATACCCGATATCCTGCACCGCCTTCATCCAGCGCGAAGGTTGCACCACCGCAGCTGACCAAACCACGCGTGCGCGATGGCTGGCTGCGCCAACCTCTACTTTCACCACGCCAGGGGTCGCACGCAAAGCGTCCTCTATGTTCAAGGCGCAGGCGGCACAGTGCATGCCCTCAATAACAACATTGGACTCCCATAGGTCCGGGTCTTTCTGGTCCGGCCGGCTAAATGCTGCCCACTCCTGTGCATCATCGAGCAGGCGTAACGCTTCGGCGCTGTGAGGCTCAGCAAAAACGGTTAGCGCGGGCAAACTGGGAGCGGTTGATGTCATGGAGGCGCAGTGTCGCGGGAAATGCGCGTATGTTTCTTGATAAATATCAAGCTTTTACTGGGAAGCGAAGAGTAACCTGAATCTTTACTCAAAAGAGGTATCCAGAATGTATGAACGTATTTTAGTCGCCACTGATGGATCCAAACTGTCCAAAAAAGCCGTCACGTCTGCCATATCCCTTGCAGCCTTGTGCGGTGCTGAATTGGTAGCACTCAAAGTCGTCCCCCGCTACCCCCAAAGCTATTTTGAAGGCGGCATTGCCATGCAAGCCGGCGAAGTTCAGAAAGTGGAAAAACAGTGGGCCGACGAAGGGCAGACCGTGGTTGATGCAGTTGCCAAGGCGGCGGCGCTCAAGGGCGTCAAGACCAAAGCGCTTACGGTGAAATCAGATGTGGTTTCCGATGCGCTGATCGCTGCGGCAAAAAAACACCAGTGCGACTTGATTGTCATGGCATCTCACGGCCGCAAAGGAATCAAGCGCCTGTTGCTGGGAAGCGAAACCCAACACGTGCTCACGCACGCTTCTATTCCGGTGTTGGTTCTGAAATAACACCGAAGGCACGAGTGCCTCAGTGGTGTTCTTGAAACCGTTCCCGGATTTCGAGAACGCCATCCCAGGCAGCCAAAAATGCCTTCACACATGCGGGATCGAAATGGGTGCCTGACCCGGAGACCAGCAAATCAACGGCGGCCTCAAGCGTCCATGCCTGCTTGTAAGGGCGCTCGGACGTCAACGCATCAAACACATCGGCAACGGCAACAATTCTGCTAAAGATCGGGATTTCTTCGCCTTTAAGACCTGCCGGATAACCGGTTCCGTCAAATTTTTCATGGTGCCCGCGGGCTATCTCGGCACCTGCCTGCAAAACCCGCGACGAGCTACCCTTGAGCAACTCATACCCGAACATCGCATGCTTTTTCATGAAATCAAATTCTTCGGCATCGAGCCGACCCGGTTTGAGCAAAATCTTGTCGGGTATGCCAACCTTGCCGATATCGTGCATGGGCGCGGCTTCCAGCAGCAACTCCTGATCATTCTCGGGCAGCTCCATCTGTGCCGCGATGAGTTTTGAAAAATGGGCCATACGCAGGATATGTGCGCCGGTTTCCGGGTCGCGGTACTCTGCTGCCTTGCTGAGCCTCACTACCGTTTCACGCTCCCTGGCTACCACCGCCGCAGTGGCTTTGCGCACCTCTTCAGCCAACCAGGCCGCACGGTCGTTCAGCTTTTTACGACCCTCACTAAGCGCCAGCATATTTTTGGCTCGCGCCAAAAACTCCACCTTATCAACCGGCTTGGTCAAAAAGTCGTTTGCTCCCGAGTCCAACGCGCGGTAACGAATCTGCTTTTGGTCGTTCGCGGTAATCATCAGCACAGGCACTGAGTCACGCCCGGGTATTTGCAAAAACTGGGTAATGAATTCAAGCCCGTCAATCTCGGGCATCATGTAATCCACGATGACAAGGTCTACCGCATTGGTCTTCGACCATTCCAGCCCGGCGCGGGGGTCCGAGAAGGTATGGCCCACACAGTCATCGAGCTTTTTGACCAATGCACCGAACAAAATCAAGTTGATTTCGGTGTCATCAACGATCAGAACATGTTGGGTCACAAAAAACGAACCTTCGTAAATATGTTTGGTGCACTCATTGTGCCGTAAAGCCTGCCATCTCTTCCAGCAAGCGCTCTACTTCCAGCACAAAGAAGTCCAGTATGCGACCAATGCCCGCTGCATCGGACTCGCTGGCCATGGTTTCCATTTGCGCAGCCAGGTGCGCAGCAGGTGCCGCACCAAACATTGACAATGTTCCTTTGAGCGCATGCGCGGTGTACAAAACCACATTGAGCTCGGATTTGCCCAACGCCTCACGCAATTTTTGCTTATCGGCGGGCCATTGCGCCACAAATGCCTCGGCCACAATTTCGACCATTTCCTGATCTTGTGCAGCCAATGCCTTGGCGTAATCAAATACAGCCGGAGCAGCAGTTTCAGCGGCGGACTCATCCACC
>JBIJDQ010000463.1:0-3002 GCA_044344025.1 Rhodoferax sp. | reverse complement strand
CGCTCTTTGCTCACGCCCCGGTCAATGGCGCGGCGGATCATGTAATGCTCTTGGATAGTGGAGAGCCTATTGACTCGGTGGTTTTAGGAATAGGTCTCGTCGTCTTTGGCAAACAGGCATGCCACCTCGTTCAGGCCCAGTTCTTTGAAAGCCAGCACGCGCAAATGGCCGTCGAGCAGCAGGTATTCAGACTTTCTGGCATCGGGCTGGATGACGGCCAAGGGCTCGATCAGGCCAATTTCATGAATGCTTGATACGATTTGCTTGTATTTGCGCGTGCTCATGATGCCATCAGGCACCTTTTTGCTGGGTAGCAGTTGGTCTATCGGGATTTGGTAGGTTTCCAAATCAAATCCCAGCAAGGTATTGAGGGGCTTGGTAGGCAACTTGGACGCGGTGTCGTCATCGCCTTCCGATTGGCCACCTGGGTTGTACACGCCGGGGTAAAGCTGAGCCAGTTTGGGGGCAAGATTGGTGGCGGGGTTCATGCGCTTTCTCCTTCAAGTTCTGGGTGGGGTGTGGCGCTGGGTGCTGTGGTGGATTGCACCGTGGGCGCGCAGATACGATCCGACAGGTATTTGGGCAGGGTGTTTAGCCCTTCGGCGCGCAGCAGGTTGACAAAGCTTTCATCGGCAAACAGCTTCTTTAGGCCCTGCACCACCAGCAACAGACGTTGGTGGGCGTGCTCGGCTTTCAAGACCATCTTGCGCTGGCGGTCTACCTCTTTTTGGTAAGTGCGCACCAGGCTGTAGCTGGAAGTGGGTGGTTTGATCTGGTCGGCGTTGGGCGATGCCGGGCCGTGCTCTTGGCGCTTTTCGATCAAACGCTTGGCCTCAATGATCTGGCGGCCTTTGAGTTGGCCGTTTTCATAGGCCTCTTGCAGCATGTCGCCCAGGTTTTCGTCACCCTCTTTTGCGCGGGCAATTTCCAGCGCGGTGGTGAGCGGTATGGCACCACGCTGCACGCCTTCAATCAAGCGCTCTTCGCCCTGATCCAGCAAAAAGACGATGTCTTTGACGTACTTGGGTGACAAGCCGGTCTTTTGGATGATGATTTCGGCGCTGTAGCCGCGTTTGCACAGGATTTCGATGTCAGCCAGGATCTCCAGGGGCCGATAGCCCTTGCGGGCGATGTTTTCGGCCAGGCTCATGATGAAGGCGTCCTCATCGCTCACGTCCACCACCAGGGCGGGGATGTGGGTTTCGCCCAAAATCCGAAAGGCGTTCAAGCGGCCTTCGCCGCAGACCAGGTGGTAGCTGATTTGGCCATCTGGACCAGGGCGCTCGGTGACTGTGATGGGTTTTTTGAGGCCAATGCTGCGGATGTTGTCCACAATCTCCTCAAAAACCTTCATGTTGCGGTCGCGCGAGTTGAGCACTTCAATGCGTCTGATGGGCACAAAGGTGACGGATTCAGGGGTACCGGTCATCATGATCTGGCCTTTTGGGGTGCTTGGGGTTGCGGGATGGGTGGGTTAAAAGTCATCAGGGGCTCCTTGGGGTTGGTGGTGAAGAAGTAGGGGTGAATGCGTGTGGTGGGTATGCCGGTTCAGTGGTGTTGAAACCGGAGCAGGCGCTCGCGCTCTGACATGCCGTAGAAGAAGTTCAGGTTGTCAAAGCGAAAGCACTCAAAATTGGCGCTGCTTCGGTTGCTCACCCGGATTTCCTGTTCTGGCAAGTCCAGGCGGGGGAGCAGGTAGTAGTCAAGCTCGGATGTGTTGGCGGCATCAAGCCGAATGGCAACCGTCAGGTCGGGGTTAAAGCGAGCCGGGTCAAACCGGATGCGCCAGCGCTGTTGGCTTTGGCCATATTTGTCCACCAACGTGTGGCAGCGAGCCAGCACCATGCTGATGACCAGCTCGTCGTTCAGGGTGAGCAGATCGGTCTTGGGGTCACGACAGACCTGGCCACCCAAGTTGGCGATGGCCTGTTCAGTGCGACTGATGATCTCAGGGTGCAGTTGGCGCAGGCGACGATTGAGTTCCATAAATTCAAGCCGGTCCTTATTGCCAAACCCGACCAACTGATAAGCCCGCGACAAACTGCCAAAGCGATTGGCAACCATACTGGCGGTGGCTTGGCCCATGGCCTGGTCGATGATGAAGCCCGACAATGAGCCGCATTCGGCATACAGGCGCTTGAGGTGTTCCAGCAGATCTTGGTCTGTTAACTTGCGACTGCGCTCGGACAGGATTTCTTGGGCGGTCATGAAGGTGGCCAACGGCACCACCCCGGTAAACGCCCCTTCTTTGCGGATCCACATGTCGGGTGGGTTGTCGATGTGCTTTTTCTTGAGCTTGAAAGAGTGGCGGTTGTAAACGTTGTTGCCGATGTATTTCTCATTGGTCAAGACTTGGCGCACGGTGCTGTAGTTCCAGGGCCGATCCAGATCGGTGAGGACGGGAATAGCGTTGAGGCGGTTCGCAATGGCCGAGATGGCCAAGTCATCCTGAATCAACCACTGAAACATCAGATTGACCGTGGCCACTTCCGCATCGGTGCCCGGCACCAAGATGACCCGGTCGGTTTGCAGGCTCTTGTGCTCACCGCGCTGCAAGGCGCTTTTGAGGTTGCCGCTTTGGTCCAACAGCACCCGGCGCAGACCGAACCCTGCTGGGCCGCCTTGCCGAAAACCCAACTCAATCAGGCGGCACTGGCCAGCAAACACCTTGGCCGATAGCTCTCTGCTGTATTCACCGGCCATGGCGCGCTTGACGCCTTTGACGATAGTTGAAACTGGGGAGCCATCGTTTTCAAACTGCTCGGCAACATAGACGACCAGGATGCCTTTACGCTTGAGCTTGTATTCGTAAAAAGCCGCCTCGTCCGCATCTTGAAACCGGCCCCAGCGACTGACGTCATAGACCAGCACCAGGCTGAAGTCCGCCGAATCCGACTCCGCATCAGAAATCAGCTTCTGCAGTGACACACGACCATCGAGCGACAAGCCACTTTTGCCCTCATCGGCATAGGTACGCACGATCTCGATGTTGCGTCGCTGGG
>JBIJDQ010000462.1:0-3004 GCA_044344025.1 Rhodoferax sp. | reverse complement strand
GGATACGGCTTGCAGTTTGCATTCCCGGTAACTTCTTTCGAGTCCAAGCACCGTAAGGCATGGTGGCTGGGTCAGGTGACCGGGCTTTGGCGGGCAAGGCGTGCGTCCCCGGGACTAAGCGTACTCAAGGCCTAACCCCGCGCGTGATTGCCCTCCAAAACCGCATGCGCCTGGCCCAGTCGCCAGGCCGTTTAAAACCAAAAAAACAGCGCCACCGTTGAGTCGCACGCATGCACCCGGTGTGCGAGCAGCGCCGGCGTAAACTTTGCGCACTCACAACCCAGCCATTGGCCCCACCATGAACACACTGCCAGCCCTGCCCTGCTACCTGAACGGCGAATTCACCACCTTGCCCCACGCCAAGATCAGCGTCATGGACCGGGGTTTTATATTTGGCGACGGTGTGTACGAGGTGGTGCCGGTGTACCAAGGGCAGTTGTTTCGCTTTGAGCACCACATGGCTCGCCTCGGTCGCGGCCTTGCGGCCTTGCGCATCGCCAACCCCAACAGCGTCGCACAATGGGCAGAAATTATTCTCAAATTAGTAGCAGACTATGCCGACTCCATAGGGACCAAGGCAGAAAACACCGACCAACTGATCTACATCCAGATCACCCGCGGCGTGGCCATGCGCGACCACGTGATGCCCACCGACATCACGCCTACAGTGTTTGCGATGACCAATGTGATGAAGCCCCCCAGTGAGCAGCAGCGCGCGGACGGTGTGGCCTGTGTCACCGCCGAAGATTTTCGATGGGAAAAGGCACACATCAAAGCGACCAGCCTGCTCGGTGCGGTGTTTGCCCGCCAGATCAGCTTCGACGTGGGCGCGGTTGAAACCATCATGTTCCGTGATGGCTATCTGAGCGAAGCTGCGGCCTGCAACGTCTGGATGGTCAAAGATGGCAAGGTGCTTGGCACACCCAAGGACAACCTGGTGCTGGAAGGCATTCGCTACGGTTTGATTGAGGAAATTTGCCAACAGCAAGACATTGGTTTTGAGTTGCGCCGCATCAGCCGCGCCGAAGTTTTGGCTGCAGACGAAGTGCTGCTGTCATCAGCCACCAAAGAGGTGCTGCCCGTGACCCGGATTGATGGTCAGCCCGTGGGCAACGGCCTGCCCGGGCCGGTGTATGCCCGCCTGTATGAGGGTTATCAGCAGGCCAAAATGCAAAAAACCGCCCCAGCGCAGGCGTAAAAATGGCAACCGAAAAGCACCGCACCTAAGGGCTTTCACCCGGTCATACCGGCGGCACGCGGGAGTAAACTGTTTCGCTTGTCCGGCCTTGAAACATGCCTGGCATGTCATTCCAATCATCAGGAGCACTTCATGAAATTCAAAGTCTTTGCCACTGCCGTTCTGGCGACAACCCTGCTCGCTGGCACGGCCAGCGCACAACAGTTTTTCCGAATTGGCACCGGCGGCACAGCGGGCACGTATTACCCCGTGGGCGGCATGATCGCCAACGCCATTTCACAGCCTGGCAAGATCATTGCCACAGCGCAAGCCAGCAACGGCTCGCTGGGCAATGTCAACGGCATTGCGGGCGGCGCCATGGAATCGGGGTTCAGCCAATCAGACGTGGCCACCTGGGCCCAAACCGGCACCGGCATTTTTGAGGGAAAACCCAAGGTGGGTGGCCTGCGCATGATTGCCAACTTGTACCCCGAGAGCATTCACGTGGTGGTCAAAAAGGGCTCTGGCTTCAAAAGCATTGCCGACCTTAAAGGCAAACGCGTCGCGCTGGACGAACCCGGCTCGGGCACGCTGATCAACGCCCGGCTGGTGCTGGCGGCGTACGGCATCAAAGAGGCTGACATCAAGGCCGAGTACATCAAACCCAACCAGGCTGGCGACAAGATGAAAGACGGCGCTTTGGATGCCTTCTTCTTCACTGGCGGGGCACCTGCTGGCGCAATTGCGGAACTGGCCTCGGCGGGTTCCGGCATCGAGTTGCTGGCCATTGATGGCGCGCAAGCCGATGGTCTGCGCAAATCAAGCGGCTTTTTTGCCGTGGATTCGATTCCCACCGACACTTACAAAGGTGTGGCTGCCGTCAAGACCTTGGCCGTGGGTGCCCAATGGGTGACCAGCGACAAGGCTGACACGGAAACGGTTTACCAGATCACCAAGGCGCTGTATGGCGATGCCGCCCAGAAAACGCTGGCTGCAGGCCACGCCAAGGGCAAGTACATCACACTGCAAAACGCAGTACAAGGTGTTGGCATTCCCTTTCACCTGGGTGCCGAGAAGTTCTACAAGGAAGCTGGCGTGCTGAAATAAGCGGCGCTTGACGCTCCCCCATGGTTTGACGGGCGGTACCACCGCCCGTTTTCGTTGGAAAAACTTGACCACACACACCCTCATGAGCACAGCCACCACCCTGCCAGACGACAAACAGCTACTGGCCATGGAGGAAAAGTTCGACCCTGAGATGCGCTTTCGCCCCTCGGTGCCCCCAGCCACGGTGCTCATCAAGTGGTTGCTGATCACGCTTAGCTGCTTTCACTATTACACCGCTGGCTTTGGTCTGCTGCGTGAAACCACGCACCGAGGAGTGCATCTGGCCTTTGTGCTGGGCCTGATTTTTTTGGTGTTTTCTGGTAGCAAGGCGGTGGGTGGTCGCCCGGTGCGCCATAGCCTGGCCACGCCAGGCGGCATTCCCTGGTACGACTGGCTGCTGGGCCTGGGTGTAGCGCTGGCGGTGCTTTACATCCCCTACACCTTTGAAGACCTGGCGTTTCGGGTGGGCAACCCCAACACCTATGACGTGGTGTTTGGCAGCGTGTTGTTTGTCGCCCTTCTGGAGGCCACGCGGCGCAGCATGGGTTGGCCGTTGCCAATCATTGCGTTGGGCTTCACCCTATATGCCCTGTTTGGCCCGATTTTTCCCGGCCTGCTGCAGCACGCGGGCTCCAGCTGGGCCCAGTTCATCAACCACCAGTACCTCACCAGCCAAGGCATTTACGGTGTGGCCGTGGGGGTGGTGGCCACCTACGTGTT
>JBIJDQ010000461.1:0-3005 GCA_044344025.1 Rhodoferax sp. | reverse complement strand
ACAGCAAGTCACACCGGCAGGCTCAACGATCTGCTCAGCACAGGCGGCCAGCACTTTGCGCAATTTGGCATCTGATGCAGTGCGGCGCACGCTGCAGTTGATGTGCAGGGCAATCGGGCCCGGCTTTTTGGTGAGGTACAGGCGCGGCAACAAGGCATCGTGCGCAAATTCATGAAAGTCCAGCAGGTTGAGGCGCCCGGCAAGCACTTTTTGCATGCGCACCGAGCAGGTGCTGGCGTCCATGATGACCGGGTAAAAGCCACCCTTGCCGTCGTCTGCGGCCTTGAGCAAAGCCTGGGTCACCGCGTCACTCATGGCATTGGCTTCTTCGGCCATGCCTTTGCTCTCCAGCATCTGGCCACAGCACAACTTGTCAAACCCCTCGGGCAATATCGGTGCGTAACCGGCGCGCACCAGCAGTTCCATGATGACTTCGGGCAAAGTGGCTTCATCACCCTTGTTGGCACCAAAAATGCGCCCGCCGCAGGTGGGAAAATACACCACCGGGTCACCCGCGCCACTGTAAGCCTGCGGTGATTTGCCCGCCTGGGGCATGCCACGTTTCCATTTGCCACCCGAGAGTTTCGCCAACAAACCATCGCCCACCACACTGGCTGCCACGTGGCCCAGGCCAATGCCAATTCGCGAAGCGGTGGCGACCTTGCCAAAGTTGTCGGCTGTCCATTCACCGACCTTGCGCGAGGCAGAACCCATGCCACGGCCACGCAACAGCCGGGTCAGGGCACCGGTGTCAATGCCCACCGGGCATGCGGTGGAGCACAGGCCGCAGCCCGCGCAAGTGTCCAGGCCAAAGTAGGCAAAGTCAGACTCCAGGTCAGCCACGCTTTCATTGGCAGCCGTGCGGCGTGACAACTCGCGCCAACTCACAATGCGCTGGCGCGGGGACAGCGTGAGCCGGTGCGACGGGCACAGCGGCTCGCAAAAGCCGCATTCAATGCAGCGGTCCACCATGTCCTCAGCTGGCGGCATGGGTTTGAGGTTTTTCAGGTGCGCCTGGGGGTCGTCGTTCAGGATCACGCCTGGGTTGAGCAGGTTTTGCGGGTCAAACAGCTGTTTGATGCGACGCATCAGGTCGGTGGCCTGGGTGCCCCACTCTTTTTCAACAAACGGGGCCATGTTGCGCCCGGTGCCGTGTTCGGCTTTCAGGGAGCCGTCGTACTTGTCCACCACCAAGGTGCAAATGTCATCCATAAACCGCGCGTAGCGGTCAATCTCAGCCGGGTCGGTAAAGTCTTGTGTGAATACAAAATGCAGGTTGCCTTCAAGCGCATGGCCAAAAATGATGCCCTCGCTGTAACCGTGCTTTCGCATCAGGGCTTGCAAATCCAGCGTGGCACTGGCGAGCGACTCGACCGGAAACGCCACGTCTTCAATGATCACCGTGGTGCCGGTGCGGCGCATCGCCCCCACCGACGGAAAAGTGCCTTTGCGCACTTTCCAGTACATCTCACAGGTGGCGGGGTCGGTGGAAAACACCGCCGGCTCCACCATGTCAATGCCGCCAATGGCAGCCAGCACCGCATCCATGCGCAATTGCAGCGTGATGGCCGTCTCAGCCCGCACCTCGATCAGCAAGGCTGCGGCCTCTGGCCCCAGCGTGCGCATGATGGGTGGCAAACCCGGTTTGTCTTGCACCGAACGCAGGGCCGCGCGGTCCAGCAGCTCCACCGCAGACACTGGCTCTTTCTTGAGGTGAATGACGGCTTGGCAGGCCAATTCGATGCTCGGAAAAAACACCAGCGCACTGGCCTTGAACGGGTCTTCGGCCACCGTGAAGTAGGTGATGCGCGAGATAAAGCCCAGTGTGCCCTCTGAGCCAATCATCAGGTGCGCCAAGATGTCGATCGGGTCCTCGTAATCAACCAGCGAATTCAGGCTGTAGCCGGTGGTGTTTTTGATCTTGTATTTGTGGCGGATGCGCGTGGCCAGCGTGGCGTTGGCCCGGGTCGACAGACCCAGCTGGTACAGGTCATCCAGCAGCGCAGCGTGGCTTTGTTTGAAGCGGGCCACGCTAAAAGGGTCTTCGGTGTCAAGCACCGCGCCGTCACCCAGCACCACCCGCATGCCTGCCAGGGTGCGGTAGCTGTTTTGCGCCGTGCCGCAGCACATGCCCGAGGCGTTGTTGGCGGCAATGCCGCCAATCTTGCAGGCGTTGATGGAGGCCGGGTCAGGGCCAATCTTGCGCCCGTGGGGGGCCAGGCGGAAATTGACCTCACCACCAATGATGCCGGGGCCAACCCGCACCGTGTCGGCACCGGGGCCAATCTCGCAGGTGGCAAAGCCTTCGCCAATCAGGGCCAGCACACTGTCAGTGACAGCCTGGCCTGACAAGCTGGTGCCTGCCGCGCGAAATGTGACCGCGCGCCCCTGCAAGCGGGTCACTTGCAACAGCGCTTGCACCTCTTCTTCAGACTCCACCACCGCCACCACCTCGGGTGTCAGACGGTAAAAACTCGCATCGGTGCCATAGGCCAGGCGACGCAGGCTGTCAGTAATGACCTGTTTGGCAGGAAGGATGCGTGACAAGGCATCGGTGAGCTGGCTCATGGGTTGTCTCCTCGGAATTATTAGGTTGGTAAATTGGTCTTACCAAGCGCTGCACTGTAAATTTGCACCGCTCACCTTGTCAACGGTAAAACCCCCAATTTATTGAAGGTCGACAGGAATCTGTCAGATTGTTTGTTAAAGTGGTAAGACCAATTTAAATCACCATGACCACCACTCGCCCCACCCCGATTCGCCTGGCGGACACCATTGCCAACCAGCTTGAGCAGCGCATTCTGGAGGGCTCACTCAAACCGGGCGACCGTTTGCCGCCTGAGCGTGATTTCGCGCTTGAGCTGGGCGTGTCACGACCCTCATTGCGTGAGGCGATGCAAAAGCTGGTGTCCAAGGGCCTCTTGAGCACCCGACACGGCGGCGGCACCTTTGTCACCGACCGGCTGGAGGCCTATTTTGTGGACCCTTGGCAAGACATGCTCAAA
>JBIJDQ010000460.1:0-3015 GCA_044344025.1 Rhodoferax sp. | reverse complement strand
ACAGTCCGCTCTGCGGTGAATACCTCGTAAACCAGTCGATGCTGGATGTTGATGCGGCGCGAGTAGGCTCCCGCAAGGTCTCCGACCAACTTCTCAAAGGGCGGTGGGTTTTGCAGTGGATTGGCTGCAAGAACCGCCAGCAGTTCTTGCGCCTTGGGCTTGAGGCCGCTGGCTGCGATCTTCTTGGCATCTTTGAGTGCCTGTTTGGCAAAAACGACATCCCAACTCACCACTTCAGCGCCTTCGCACTGTCTGCCAACGGCTCCGCCATACCTGCCTTGATGGATTCGCGCATGCCTGGCACGGCAAGCAAGTACAAGGTTTCTTGAATGGCGCTCCAGTCTTCAGCCGACAGCAAAACAGCGCTGGTGCGCTTTCCTGAAATGATGATCGGCTCATGGGACGCAGCCGTCTCGTCAATGATCCGGTACAAATTGGCGCGGGCTTCGCTGGCGGTAAGTGTCTGCATTTTGGTTTCTTTCAGAATTCAATAAATAGTACGAATTTGCGTACGTTTTGTCAATGCACATGCGGACACTGATTTCTCGGTTGCCATCAATTTGCTATATATTAGATAGCTGCTTGTTCATATTCCACCTGCACTACAGCCCTATTTTGATGTGAAATGGCTTCACGCCGTGCCACCCAGGCCTGCCCCAGCGCCAGACCGGCATCTCCGCATGACAGGTTTTTGGTTTGCAGCACATTCAAGCCCGCCGTTTCCAGTTGCAAGACCATGGCATCTTTCAGGATGTGATTGAAAAAGCAGCCGCCGCCCAAGACCACTTCGTTAATTTGGTGAACGCGGGCCACGGCAATGGCATGCTGGCACAAGGCATCTGCGAGGGTGAGGTGAAAGCAGAGCGCGGCTTCATCCACTGCTGCGGAGTTGTTCGCGTCCACATTCAGCAGGTGATCATGCAGCCAAGGGCGCAGGTCAATCGCACCATCGGGCGTGATGGTCCACAGATCAGTCTGAACCGTCGAAGCACCATGGCTTTGCAGGTGGCGAGCGGCGGCTTGCTCCAGCGCCATAGCCGCCTGCGCCTCAAATTCTTGCTGCACGCTCAAACCCAGCAGCCCGGCCACCGCGTCAAACCAGCGCCCGGCGGCTGTGGTTTGCGGGCAGTTCAGGCCACGTTGCAGCATGGTGTGAATGGTGCGCGCGGCGGTTTCACCGACCACCGGACCAACCCGCTGCACGATCTGTTCAGCCAAACCACAAGCGTGTAATGCGGCAGCGGCCATGCGCCAAGGTTCACGCGCCGCGACATCACCACCTGGCAGCGCCAGTGGCAGCAAGTGGCCGACACGCTCGAAGTGCGCGCCATCCACCAGCAGCACCTCACCGCCCCAAGCGGTGTGGTCCGTGCCCAGCCCCACGCCATCGAGCGCGATGCCGATCACCGGGCGCGCCATGTCGTGGTGTGCGCAATGCTCGGCCAGCACGGTGGCGATGTGGGCGTGGTGGTGTTGCACGGCAATGGCGGGCACGCCCAGTGCATGTGCCAGGCGCAGGGCGAGTTGGGTGCTGAAAAAGTCGGGGTGAAGGTCATGCGCGACCGCATCGATTGGCCCGGCGGCTTGCGCCAGAAGCAGTTGCGTTGATTCCTCCAGCGCCACACACGCCCGCGGGTCTGACAGGTCGCCATGGTTGGCCGACCAACACACGGCATCGGGTGCGGCGGTGTCGAGCAAACAGGCGGCATTCTTGAGGAATGCGCCACAAGCCAGAATGCGTGCCATCACTCGCCTTATGCGCTCGCCTTGGCGGTGAGTGGATCAGGGCTGGCCTGCCCCAGGCTTTGGGCGCTGATCTGTGCTTTGGCCTGCGCCAGCTCGGCCTCCAGCTGGGTGATGCGGGCGTGCAAAGCTTCGGTGGTGTGGTGGTGTTCGCCCGCTAGCAGCCAGTCCAGCCAGGCACCCATGCCTTGGCCCGTGGTGGCAGAGAGTTCGAGAATTTCAATGACGGGGTTGACGCGGCGGGCATAGGCCTTGCAGCGTTCCACATCAAATGACACATGCGGCAGCAAGTCCACCTTGTTCAAAATCATCAGCCGGGCGGCGGCAAACATGTCGGGGTATTTGAGGGGTTTGTCTTCACCCTCGGTGACCGAGAGGATGGCGACCTTGGCCTTTTCACCCAGGTCCCACATGGCGGGGCACACCAGATTGCCCACGTTTTCGATGAACAAGAGGGTGGGCGCAGCGTGGGAGTGGTCATGGTCATGTGAATGCGCGTGGTCGTGCGCATGATCGTGGCTGTGTTCATGATCGTTCCCGTGGGCATGTCCATCGGCATGGGTATGCGAGTGTTCGTGGCCATGTTCATGATCGTGGTCACCGTGCGGTTCTTCATGCGCATGGTGGTGCGCCGCATGCAAGTCCAGCCGCGAAAACGCCTCGGCCACCATCGGCGCGTCCAGGTGACAGCCTTTGCCGGTGTTGATCTGGATGGCGGGTGCACCCGTGGCGCGGATGCGGTCGGCATCAAAACTGGTTTGCTGGTCGCCTTCAATCACCGCCACGGCCACGTCAGGACTGCGCTTTTTCAGGGCCTCAATGGTGGCGCACAGCAGCGTGGTTTTGCCGGAACCGGGGCTCGACACCAGGTTGTAGGCGGTCACGTCATGCGAGGCAAAATGCGCCCGGTTTTGGGCGGCGATGGCGTTGTTGGCACCGAGCACATCTTCTTCGATTCTGATGGTGCGCTGCTGGCTCAAGCCGGGCACAGTCACCTTGGCCGCGCCTGTGCCGAAGTGCAAGTCGCCGGTGGTGGGGTGAACTTCAAGGCTTGAATCCGGTTGGCTGATTCCGGTATTGCCGCAGCCGCAGACGACACACATGGTAGTTTCCTTTTTGTTCGTGGGTAAGTTTATTCAACCTGCAGGTCCACCACGCGCAGCTCGGTGCCGCCGGTGGGTTGAAGCTGAAAGCCACCGCAATGCGGGCAGGCATCCAGCCGCGATGTGATGGTCACACTCTGGCTGCACGGCAGACACCAGGCGCGGCCTG
>JBIJDQ010000459.1:0-3017 GCA_044344025.1 Rhodoferax sp. | reverse complement strand
TGCCAGCAGCTCCTGCCAGGTGTAGCCAATGTCGGCGTCCAGCACGCGTTCGATGGCACCCGGCGCATTGAGCCACCAGGCAGCCAGGTACCACAGCGCCAACACTGCTGCCAGCACCACGGCTATTGGAAAGCCGCTGTGCACAGCCCGCTTCCACACGGTGGCTTCAGCCATGGTGCCCGTCTGCCAGCGCTTCGCGCACCTCATGCGCTACTTGTACAAATTCCGGCGTATCCCGCAAACCCAGATGCCGCTCATCGGGCAGGGGCGACGTGATGACTTTGACAATACGCCCAGGGCGCGGTGACATCACCACAATGCGGGTGGAGAGGTATACCGCCTCTGCGATGGAGTGGGTCACAAACACCACGGTGCGCCGCTCGCGCTGCCATAGCTGCTGCAACTGCTCGTTCAAGCGGTCACGCGTGATCTCATCCAAGGCACCAAACGGCTCATCCATCATCAGAATGCGCGGCTCAAACGACAGCGCCCGCGCAATTGACACCCTCTGTTGCATACCGCCGGAGAGCTGCCAGGGGTATTTGCCTTCAAAGCCTTTCAGCCCTACATGCTCCAGATGCTCCATCGCGATTTGGCGAGCCTGCGCCCCGCTCTTGCCCTGAATTTGCAGCGGAAGGGTGACGTTTGCCAAAACGGTGCGCCAGGGAAACAGGGCAGGTGCCTGAAACACATAACCATAAGCGCGCGCCAGCCTGGCTTCGTGCGGGCTCACGCCGTTGACCAGCACCTGTCCGGCGCTGATTTTTTCTAGGTCGGCAATCACCCGCATCAACGTGGTTTTGCCACAGCCTGAAGGGCCGATGAGTGACACAAACTCACCCTCGGCAATGTCGAGATCAATGTCACTCAGCGCATGTACCGGCGTGTCTGCCGTTTGGTAAACCACACTGGCATTGCGCACCTGCACGGCCTGGCGCTTAAAACTATCTGCGGATTGATTCATTGAAACCTATGCCGACCTTAAAACTTGCACCATCATGATGCAAAAAACAAGAAGCTAACCAATTGGTCAAGTTATTTTAGCGACGCATGCCAGTTTCGTGCCAGCATTCTGGTCAGGGTTTGTACTGAAGGTCGGCCCGGGAATTTGCCGTGCCGGGCATGGGATCCAGGCGACCCAGTTTGTGCGCCAGCTCAATGGCGGACACCACACCCATCTTTTCAAAAATATTGGCACGGTGAAACTCCACGGTGCGCTGCGTGATGCCTAAATGGTCTGCAATATTCTTGTTGTAGTGGCCACGAATCAACTCGTCCAGCACCTCACGCTCACGCGGGCTGAGCGACGCCAATGATGCGCGCAACCGCTGTGCCTCCTGGTCTTCCAGGTCCAGCGCAGATGCCGCCGCCATCGCCTGCTCGACACGGTCAACCAGCTCATTGTCCTGAAATGGCTTTTCCAGGAAATCCCACGCACCGTTCTTGACTGCAGCGACGGCCATGCCTACATCGCCGTTACCGGTCAAAAACAAAACCGGCCACGGGCATCCCAAGGTTTTCAAGCGCTCAAACGTCACCAGGCCAGACAAGGGTGCCATCCGCACATCCAGCAACACCACGGCATGGCCCCACTGCCCCTCGCGCAATTTGGCGGCCTGCAAAAAGGCCTCGCCACCGTCCCATGTACAAGCGGTATAACCACGCGAGTCAAACAGCCATGCCAAGCCGTCACGAATGTCGGGGTCGTCGTCCACTATATGGATTGCAGCTCGGTTCATACGTCTCCTAAAGGAAGCCAAACGGTAAAGCAGGCACCACCCAACCCGGCGTCACTCCCGACTTCGATGCGGCCATGGTGCGCCTCAACAATGGACCGGCATATCGCCAGCCCCATGCCCATACCACCCTCTTTGGTGCTGAAAAATGCGTTGAAGATATGCGCCTGCTCGGCGGCAGCGACGCCCGGCCCGGTGTCCGACACCCGCAAGACCGCCATGGCACCACCCTGATCCAGCTCCACCCGCACACGTACTAACGGTGGCCGCTCACCCCGCGCGGCCCAGTCCAGCGCGTTGCCGCACAAGTTGGTCATCAAATGCTCCAGCAGCAATTCATCAGCGGTCACCCATACCGGCGTATCGGGCTCCACCAGCTCAACATTGTTATTGTGCAGCTCGCTCACACTGGCCAGCGCCCTGCGCACCACGACCAGCATGTCGACACGTTGCATGGCAATTTCACGGCGACGGGCAAACGCATTAACACGTTGAATCACACCACCGGCCCGCCCGGCCAGCCCGGCCATACGCTCCACTACCGGCTCCATCTCCGCCAGGGTAATGCTTCCACCGCGCAGGCGGTTCAACAAACCGTTGGCAAAACTGCTCAGTGCACCCAAGGGCTGGTTCAACTCATGTGCCAGCGTAGACGCCACCTCACCAACAGCCACCAGCCGGCCTGACGCCTCCAGCTTTTCCTGCTGCAACGCCGCCATGCGCTGGGCCCGGTTGCGCTCACTCACATCCAGCACCGAGCTCATCCAGCCCAGCTGCTCACCGCCCGCCATGGTGAGAGGAGCCTCATGAATCAATACATCCACCAAATGGCCGTCGCGATGCTGAAATTGCACTTCAACACCGCTGTCATGCGTGCCCTGGGCAATGATGTCGCGGTGTACCAGCCGCAGCTCATCAGCCTGGTCCGGCGGCCAGTAGGGCAGCGGTGCAGAGCGCCCTACCAACTCTTGAACCGAATAACCAACCAGCCGGCAAAACGCCTGGTTAACGTACAGAATTTTTCCATTCAGGTCCCAGGCCCGCAAGCCAATGGTCACCGAATTTTCCATTGCCGAGCGCAATGCCACCTCGGTCTGCAGCAAGGCCTGGATCTTCTGGCGTTTCACAAAATCGCGTCGCAGCGCAACCAGGCTGACCAGCATGCCCAGCAAAAACAGCAAGGCCACCAAAAAGAAAATACGCGGCACGGTTGCCGCCTGGCCGGCACGTGGCGACACTTCCCAAAACAGGTCCACCCCAGGCAGGTTCATGGCGGCGAGG
>JBIJDQ010000458.1:0-3018 GCA_044344025.1 Rhodoferax sp. | reverse complement strand
GGTGTGGTCAAGCTTGTTTGCTGGAACTGAATGGGCGCTGGGCTTGGGCCGACTGCAATGGAGCTGGCCCCTGGTTGCGGCCCTGCTGTTTATTGCCATCGGTCCGGCGCTGCTGGCTTACCGCGCCTGGGGTGCTGGCGTGGCCAGCGCAGGGCCTTCGGTGGCTGGTTTTTTTATCAATCTGACACCGCTGTTCACCGCAGTGTTGTCGAGTGCCTTTTTGGGTGAGGTCCCTCACCTGTACCACGCGCTGGCCTTCATGATGATTGTGGGTGGCATTGCGGTGTCGTCCTCACGGCGCTGAAATCCCCTGTCCTTGGTGACGCGGGCTAAAGCACCAAACCATCCCGCCGATCAACTGCTTGCGTCGCAACGCCCATTGGCCACCGGGGCCTGGGTCTGTGCCGCAAGGTCTGGGCCAAGCGTTTGCAAAATAGCCTGGGTCAGTGCCGAATCGGCACCATGCAGGTTGCCCTCGGCGTTGTAACCGGGCTCGGTCAGCATGCCAGGAAAGTTGCGCCCCGCCGTGATGTTCAATGGGTTGGCATCCGCACCAAAAATGGCCTTGTACCGGCTGATGACCTGGTAGTCCAGCAAGGGGGCGTTGTCGTAAATGACCTGGTTGCGTGCGCTCCACCCCTGGGTCTGGTTGGCCAGGGTGGCACCTATATCGACCCAGAAATAGCGGGCCTGTGGTGCCAGCGCCTTGAGTTGCCACATCAGCAACTGCTGGCTGTTGGCAAAGGACGGCTCAATCTGGTTGGAGCCCAGCACCACAATGATGGTGTCTGCCCGGGCAATGTAAGCCTGATCCTGAGTCACGCTTTGTAGCGCACTTTGCTTGATCTGGACACCGGGCGTGGTGATGGACCGTCCTACATCGGCGCTGATGTGCACCAGACTGCCAAAGCGCTCACGCATCTTGTCGGCCAAGCCATCTTTGGCGAGCCCGTCACTGATGGAGTCCCCCAGCACATAAACCACGCCCGGAACAGGCATCTTTACCGCGCTGCTCTGGGCCGCAACAGGCACGCAAACCGGGGGCGCGGCCAACAAATTGGCCGACCACCCCAGCGCCAGGGCGGCAAGCCAGCGGTGCCAGGCAGGCATCAAGTTGGGCCAGAGAGAGGTGAGAGGTGTCATTGCAAATGTGCATCAGGAACCAGGCCCTCATTTTAGTGACCAAGCCCTGGGGCCAGGCAGGCGTTTAACCCGCTCTGGGTCAACGGGTATCTCGCGGACATTCAGCGGATGCTTAATGGTGCCGGGGGCTGCTGGTGAACACAAAAATACCCGTCACCACCAGCACCGTGCCTGCGGCCACCCAGCCGGTGAACGGCTCACCCAGCAGCAGCACCCCCATCAAAATGGTGGACATCGGGCCGACCATGCCGGTTTGCGCGGCCAGGCCTGCGCCAATGCGCTCTATGGCCATCATGACCATCAGCACCGGCACGGCGGTGCACAGCGTGGCATTCAAAACCGACAACCAGATCACCTCAGGGGCCACAGTGAGTGCGGCGCTGAGGGGGCGCAACAGCACAAACTGACCAATGCACAACACACAGGCCACCGTGGTAGCCAGCCCCACCAGCCGCAAAGAGCCCAGCCGCTGCACCAGTTCGCCGCTGAAACTGAGGTAGATGGCATAACTCACCGCACTGCCAAACACCAGCAGGGCGCCCAGTGCGGCATCTGCACCTTCGAGCTTGATCTCATGGCCAAAAACAAACGCCACGCCGGCATAACTGATGGCCATGCCCAGCGCCTGGCGACGGCTGATGTGGCGCTTGTACAGCACCAACCCCAGAAGCAGCACCAAGGTCGGGTTGAGGTACAAGATGAGCCGCTCCAGTGACGCACTGATGTACGCCAAGCCCGCAAAGTCCAAAAAACTGGCCAAGTAATAACCCGTGAACCCCAAGCCCAGAATACCCCACACGTCGCGACGCGTCAGTGCAGGCTTGCCCCGGCTTGACCACCAGGCCATGAGCGCAAAAATCGGCAAGGCAAACAACATGCGGAACATGATGAGCGTGACGGCGTCCACCCCATGGCGGTAAGCCAGCTTGACAATGATGGCCTTGCCACTAAAGGCAATTGCCCCCAGCGTGGCCAGCAGCAAGCCTGTAGCTATGTTTTTTGTAGCTACAGGTGTCCTATTCATAAGCACTACCGGCTGATTTCATATAAAAACAGCGCAAAAGTCTCGCGCATTCGTCATGGCCAGGTGCATTTGTGCAGTGTCAACCCAGGGTTGGGGTGGAGGACAACACTTCTTCGAGCACCGTGAGCCCCTCCGCCACCCGCAAGGCACCGGCCAGACGCAGTGGACGCATGCCGTCGGCCACCGCCTGGCGTTTGAGTGCATCGCTGTTGGGCTCGCGGTTGATCTTTTCCCTAAAGGCTTCGCTAACCACCAACAACTCATACAGCCCCATGCGGCCCAAAAACCCGGTCATGCGGCAGTCCACACAACCCACCGCCTTGAAGGGTTTGTAGGGGCCATTAAGTTGCCAGGGTTTCACCACCTCGGCCAAGGCCTCACGGGTGGCTTGCGGGTCTGGCACTTTGCAACGCGGACACAGGGTGCGCACCAGGCGTTGCGCCAGCACACCCAGCAGCGTGGCGTTGATCAGGTACGAGGGCACACCCAACTCCATCAGCCGGGTGATGGCACTCGGCGCGTCGTTGGTGTGCAAGGTGCTGAACACCAAGTGCCCGGTGAGCGCCGCCTGCACTGCCATGTCAGCAGTTTGCTGGTCGCGAATTTCACCCACCATGATGATGTCCGGGTCCTGGCGCATCAGGGCACGCAGGCCCTCGGGGAAACCAAAGTCCAGCTGCGGTTGCACCTGGGTCTGGTTGAAAGAGGGTTCGATCATCTCGATCGGGTCTTCCACCGTGCTGACATTGACCTCTTCGGTGGCGACCCGTTTCAGGGTGGAATACAGCGTGGTGGTTTTGCCTGAACCGGTGGGGCCCGTGACCAAAATGATGCCACTGGGGCGCTTGACC
>JBIJDQ010000457.1:0-3021 GCA_044344025.1 Rhodoferax sp. | reverse complement strand
GCGCCGCAGCCACCGTCAAAACGGTCAGTGACGTGGCCGGGCAAGCCGAGGCCGTGGCCCACAAAGTTGGTGACATGGCCAAACCAGCGGCCAGCGCAGCAGCCGCCGGTCTGGGTGACCCGATGCAATTGTGGACCTCGCTGACCCAGCAGTTCCAGCACATCGCCGCCGGTGCCATGAAGGAGGCCAGCAAGGCCACTGCGATGGACATGAGCAAGAACCTGGCCAAAGGGGTCGCCAAAGAAGCCGTTAAAGCAACCAAAAAAGTGGCTGCCAGCGCCACTGCCAAGGCCCCTGCGGCAAAAAAAGCCGTGGCTAAAAAGGCCAGCCCGCGCAGCCGTTAAAACATCAATTGAATTGCGCATGAAACTGTTCCCTTACGGCCACGCAACCCACCCGCAGTGGCAAATGGCGGCCGGACTGGTGCTGGCACAGTTGCGCGCGCAAATGACGCTGCATGGTTACGCCAACACACCCACGCTGGCGCTGCTCTACATCACCGACCACTTCGTGGCTCATGCGCAAGACATTTTGGAGTACCTCAGCGTTGAACTGCCCGAGATCACCGACTGGTCAGGCACGGTGGGGGTGGGCATTGCGTCCAACAACGTGGAGTATTTTGACGAACCTGCGCTGGCGCTGATGCTGATTGATGTGCCCAGCCACCAGTACCGCGTGTTCTCGGGCGTGGCACCCCTTGGGCCCATGTTCGAAGCGCAAACCGCGCTGGTGCACGCCGATGGCCGCACCCCGGATGCAGCGGAACTGATTGAAGAACTGTCCCAGCGCATAAACTCTGGCTATTTGTTTGGTGGCTTCGCGTCCAGCCGTGGCAAGGCGGTGCAGTTTGCGGTGGCGGGTGACGGTAACGTCAAAGGCCAGGGCGCGGCCAGTGGGGTGTTCAGCGGTGGTTTGAGTGGCGTGGCCTTTGGGCCTGAAGTGGCGCTGGTGTCACGTGTGACGCAAGGCTGTTTGCCTATCAGTCGGGCGCACAAGGTGACTGCGGCCGAACGCAACCTGGTGCTGACCCTGGACGGCGAGCCCGCTCTGGAGGTGATGTTGCGTGAACTCAACGTGACGCTTGAGCAGCCTCGTGAGGCATTGCAGGCGGTGCGTGCCACCTTGGTTGGTTTGACCGAGTCTGCCGCCAAAACAGATACCAGCCAGACCGTGCTGCGCACCGGCAATTTTGGCCCCGACGTGATGGTGCGCCACATCATTGGCCTGGATCCGGCCCGCTTCGGCGTGGCCGTGGCTGATGTGGTGGATGTTGGTATGGAATTGGCCTTTTGTCAGCGCAACGTGCAGGCTGCGCGGGCCGACCTGACGCGCGTCTGCGCCGAGATCAGGGAAGAACTTGAGCCGCAGGACCAGGCGCTTGAAATTGCCACCGCCTTGGCGCAGTCAGAGGCAGAGGCCGCACCCCACGCCGCGCGCGGCATTGCCGGTGCCATCTACGTGAGCTGCTCAGGCCGGGGTGGTGCCCATTTTGGCGGGCCCAGCGCCGAGCTTCAAATTATTCGCCGGGCCTTGGGCGATGTGCCCCTGGTGGGCTTTTTTGCCGGTGGCGAGATTGCCCGCAGCCACATTTACGGCTACACCGGTGTTTTGACGGTTTTTACGGGAAAATAGGGCTGTAGTGCTTGTTGGTAGGTCGTTTCTAGCTATACAAAAAGTAGTAGCAGTGGGACTTAGCCCTAGCTTGGTCTGACGTGTCAGGTGCACGGCCATTCGGCCAGATGGTTTTTAATAACGGGCACGCGGGGTCAAAGTTGTCCGAATCGGCTTGCTGCTGTTCACGCAGCCTGCGTTTCAGGCGGGCATCGTCTTGCACCAACAGCAGGTCACGGCGTTCTCAGGCGGCGTTGGCCTCTTTCATCAGTGCAGTTTTCCGCAGCTGCTCCTGCGGGTCTGTCTCGCGGTCGGGGTGCAAGGCGCTGACAAGCTGGTGGTAAATGGTGCGCAGGGCACCGGTTGCGTCTTCGGTTTGCGCGGTGGCGGTGGCGGCGGCTTTTTCTTCGTCTTCGAGTGACATCTCGTTGTGGGCGGCGTACAAGGCACGCATGGCCTCGTCACCTTCGCCTGCCAGTTGCGCAGCCAGGGCACGGGCGTGCACCAGGCGGTGTGCATCGGCCAAGGCGCGGGCGGCTTCAATCTAGCAAGCCAGCGCCTCGGTTTGGCTTAGCAACTGGTTAAACCGCTTTTGCGCGGGTGACACGGGCCCGCTACCAAATTTGAGCGCGCTCGAGACCAGTTCAGCACCGAGGGGTGAGTCGGTTGGACGGGGCAGCTCGCTGTCAGAAAAGATGCGGGATTGACGTGGCATGGTTTTCGGCTTCGGTATGCTGCTGGAAGTTCAATTTTTATGAATAATTGGCTTTTCGTGCTTGTCAAGCATCACTATGATGCTATTTAATACGAAGCAAAATAAATTGCACAGGTGACAGCAAAAGCTGTACCTTGCTGGCGTTTTAGGCGTTATGACGCGGTCACCCGCTGGCGCATGTGGCCGTGGCCCCTCATTGCCAGCGGCGTTGAGCCTGTTGCCAGCGCTGCTTGATGCGGTGTTTGAGTACCCGGCCCAGGCGCCACGGCCAGGACGTTCGCACTTGCGCCAGCAGGGACTCTTTCCAGGCACTCCAGCGGATGTAAAGCCGGGCAAACCAGCCCAGTTGCATCAGGGTGTCTTTGGTCAGGTCAAACAACCGCGCGACGATGGCTGTGCCCGCCAATTTGGCGGCGACGATGACCAGCGTGCCCGCCAGTACCTTGCCTTGCCCCACCAGCCAAAGCGCCAGCAGCTTGACCGGCAGCAACAGCAGTGTGGGCAGCAAAAAGATCGCCAGCGCGCCGTAGGGTGGCAACTGGCGGATGCGCCCCTCGACCCAGCGCAAGCCCGGTAGACGAGCCACCCATGCCAGAGCCCGCTGCAGCGGCTCCCAGCCCCATTCTTCAAACAGGATGAGGGCCGCCAGCAACCAGCCGAACAGGCCTTTGAGGATGAGCAGTGGCAGACGAGCC
>JBIJDQ010000456.1:0-3025 GCA_044344025.1 Rhodoferax sp. | reverse complement strand
CGCATCTTGCAAGGCATTGAGTGGTTCCACCACCCGGTATTGGCCCGCGCCACTGTGAATAGGCAAAGCCAACACACGTGGTCGGTCATGCCGCTTGGGCTGCCAGTCCACCACAATGTCTGACTCGACATCAAACGGTGTCAGCAACGACAAATGCCGGTTATAGCAAGGGTCTTGGGCCAATTCTTTGGCCCAACGGGCGTGCAGCGCTTGGCGCTCCTTAACCTCTTGGTCCGCCAGCATGATTTTTTGTTTGATGTCACGACGCTGCTGCTCCATGGTCTTACCGCCTTGGTGCAGCACATTGGTCAGAGGCATCCAGACATGTCTTTTTCCCAAACCGCTCAAACGCAAACAGTAGTCGAGCACGGGGTGAAAGACGCTAAAAGCAACCTCATCAAAGCCACCCAGCGCTTGCCAATCGGCACGTTTGGTGAGGAAAAAATGCCCCGCTACGGCACTCACATCTTGAGAAAGCTGCAGTCGGGAATACACCCCTGCCTCTGCCAGACCTTGTGACTCACCCACATAGCTGGAGGCACAGCCGTTTACGCCCAAAATCATCGGACCCGTCACAATTTTTGGGTCTGCCGCACTGGAGGTCACCAGTCTTGGAGCCACACAGCCCACATCAGCTTGAGTCATCACACCAAGCAGAGGCACCAACCAACCGTCCTGCAACAGCTCAGTGTCGTCGTCAGCCACCAACACGGTGTCATGGCTGGCCTGGGCAATGCCAGCATTCAAGGCAGCGGCGTGGTTGTAGGGGGTCCTATCCGACGTCACCACCTTCACGCAAGGCAAAGCAATACCGATCAGTGCGAGGGTCACTTCAGCCTGCTGAGCTGCAGTGCAAACCAGCACCACTTCTGCCAAACAGGGGTCTGCATAACGCAACACACTTTTGAGCAAGCTGTTCAGGTAACCGGTTTGCGTGCCAGTAGGCACCACCAGCGACACCTTTTCGGCATTTATGTTCACATACCGGGGCAACCAGGTGCCCAAGCGGTCCAGAGGGATCAACTTGGCATTTGGGTGGGTGATGGCCAGCACGTCCCGTGCGGCTTCAAATTCTGAGTTTTCGGTGGCGGCAGAGAATTCCCCCGCGCTATGCGACAAAATCAAATCGATGTGAGCAAAGGCAGATCGCCCTGCGCGCGACAACAAACGCAGCGCCTGTCCATACATTTGTCCATCAAACAAGGGGCAACCCATGTCAAGCCATGTCATTGACTTCAGACTCACGGCATGGCCTAGGTAGTTGGTGCAGCGCAGCAACTCCACGTTCAAATCAGGTTTGAAATTGGGATACCTACCAGGGCCATCTGTTTCACGCACATCGTCATCGGCGTAGATCAGTTGCGCCTGTGGGTGCGCCAACGCAGCCAGTCGCCACTCCATTAACGCATGTGGTGACAACATGGTTCCGGCACGCACCAACAGGGTTAATGGATTTTGGGCAACCGCCTGTAGCACCCGAAACTCGCTTGTGACGTGGACATTAAGCCAAACCAAAGTATCGGTTGACTCGAATCCATCCGGTGCATCCTGATCAGACACCACCGCCACCCATTCGGGCTGTCCAAACGCTGCGGACAAGCTGTCCAAGGTATCAGCCAAATCATCCAGGCGGGTACCGCGGTGGTCGATAACCACAGACACCGCGGGCAAATGGCCCGAGACCAGATGCTCGGCATAAATTTGCGCGTCGATTTCGCGCAATGAGCTTTTTTCTGCCCACTTGGCATACTGACCATGAACGCGCGCCCACTTGAGGCGATCGGCCCGAGCCGACAGGTCAGAGGACTCCTTGTACACATCGGGCAAAGTGTCCACGCTGGCTTGAGGCCACACCTCGGCCATAGGCGCTGCATTTGCTTGCGCTTGCGTGCGGTCGATCAAGCCTTGCAATTCCTCGTGCCAGTGGGCCACCTTGGCCAGATACACAGATTGAAACAAGGCAACCGTTCCCACGGCATGGGCCAGTTGCTCGGGCGTGTCACCCCAGGCCAGTCCCTCGATACCCCAGTCATGCAACCAGGCGAACTGCTGCGGCAAACACTGGGCGTTTGGCAACAACACCACCGCACAACCAGCCCATCGGGCCAACACGGCGAGGTCTGACCACTCGTACATGTAAAGCACCTGCGCGCCGTGAAGCTGGGCCACGAGTTTGCCAAACTTGTCGGCAAAATCAGCATCAATGCGCTCATGATCGTGCAGGTTAGGGTCAACCGATCCGCTGTACTGATTGACGTACAGCAAAGCCCTGCCAGCATGTAAGGCATTGCTTGGGCGCGTCAGTCGGGACAACTCAGGCAACGGCAAATGCAGCCTGGGATGATCGCCGGCGATGATTTTGCCCTGCAGGTACAAGTTTTTCAACTCCAGCAGTTTCTCGCTTTGCCACTTTTTTGGCACGCCGCCCCACCAAAAATGAGTTTGCACACCCAACCCGAGAGGGTTTTTGGGCTCTAGCCCCAAATGCAAAAGCACCGGCTTTTTCCCAGCCAAATAATGCGCAGCCTGCACACCGGGCGAAAGCAAGGGCGCCCAATAGCGCCCTTGTGTGTTTCTGGCCAAGACATAACTCTCATGCCCCATGGCGTTAAGTGCACTGCACAAGGCACATGACTTGTACCAAGCGTAAGCATCACCCTGCCCAGAAGTCACCAGGTAGTAAGGCTGGCGGGTTGACGTGAAGTCAAATCCTTGCGGGGCTGGCGTAGCAGGACTCATGGCAAATCAATTCCTCAAGAAAAACGCGGACAGACCCGGAGAAAAAACTGGCTTACTGAAGCAGTTTCAGCACATTCTGTGGCAACTGGTTCGCCTGCGCGATCATCGCAGTGCCAGCCTGTTGAAGAATCTGTGTACGGCTCAGATTGGCTGTTTCAGCCGCAAAGTCAGCATCCATGATACGGCCACGGGCTGCGGCTTGATTTTCAACCGCCGTCTTTAAAAATGAGATCGTAGTTTCAAAACGGCTTTGTATCGCGCCCAGTGCTGCGCGGGTAGAGTTGAG
>JBIJDQ010000455.1:0-3040 GCA_044344025.1 Rhodoferax sp. | reverse complement strand
GGAGCGCCAGCCGTCGCCACGCATTTGGCCGCGCAGTTTGGCTTAACCCATGAATTTATTGACATTGACAACCCGGCTTGACGACACATGAGCACTTCTCCCTTTGTTTGCGCTCGGCCGCTGGCCATCACAATGGGTGATGCGGCTGGCATTGGCCCAGAGATCATTGTCAAGGCGTTTCAAACGGCGCCGCTTGAGACCGCCAATTGTTTTGTGGTGGGTGATGTAGCCACTATGCGCCGTGCGGCAGCGGTGGTTGCGGCGGGTGGACTGGTGCTGCCGGTGGCCGAATTGGCAGCGGCGCAAGATGCGCTGTGGTGTCCGCCCCGTTGCGTGCCCGTTTTGCAAATTGCCCATTCATCACAAGGCGAGGCCGGACTCGTGCCCTTTGGGCGGGTGAGTGCCCGTGCGGGGCAAATTGCGGGCGACTGCGTGGTGTGGGCCGCCAATGCAGCCCTGCGTGGCGAGGTGGTGGCCATGGTGACTGCGCCGCTCAATAAGGCAGCACTTTCGCTAGCCGGTGGTGCACACGCCGCTTTTCCGGGTCACACTGAAATGTTGCAGGCGCTGGCAGCAGTCCATGCCAAAACCTCGGTGGCCAACATGCCGGTGCGCATGATGCTGGCCAACGACGAGTTGCGCGTGGTGTTGGTCAGCATCCATGTGTCACTGCGTCAGGCATTGGCCGCAGTGACAGTGATCAACGTCTTGCAGTCTTTGATGATCACGCATCGGTCCTTGCAGGCCATTTTGGGTCGTACCCCCAAAATTGGTGTCGCCGGGTTGAACCCGCATGCAGGCGAAGGCGGCTTGTTTGGCCATGAAGAAATTGAGGTGATCATGCCGGCCATTGAGGCCGCACGGGTTCAAGGCGCGTGCGTCAGTGAGCCTTTGGCACCCGACACGGTCTTCATGCGCGCGCGCGCCAAAAACCAGCAGCCGGGCGAATTTGACGTGGTACTTGCCATGTACCACGACCAAGGTCTAATTCCTGTCAAGTACCTTGGGGTTGAAAAAGGAGTGAATGTCACGTTGGGGCTGCCGCTGGTTCGCACCAGTCCAGACCATGGCACAGCGTTCGACATTGCAGGCACCGGCAGGGCAGACGCATCCAGCTTGGTGGAAGCGATTCGTATGGCCAGGCAGTTAAGTTCTGCATAAAGCCGGGGCAGTTGTCGCCCGTCAATGCGCACAGCGAATTGTTGGGTGCTGATCTGGAAGAGGCCTATTTCTTGAGGCTGTCACGGATTTCACGCAACAAGACCACATCTTCAGGTGTCACGGGCGCAGCGGCAGGTGCGGGTGGCACATCTCTCTTCAGTCGGTTCATTTGTTTGACCATCATGAAAATAATAAACGCCAGAATGGTGAAATTGACCGCCACCGTAATGAAATTGCCGTACGCAAACACGGGCACACCAGCCTTTTTCAGTGCCTCCAGCGTTCTGACTGTGCCTTCAGGGGCCTGGGCCAGGGGAATGAACAGGCTGGAGAAGTCCAGCTTGCCAAAAATCCCGCCCACGATGGGCATGATCAGGTCGCCTACCATGGAGTCAACGATCTTCCCGAATGCACCGCCAATGATCACACCCACGGCAAGATCCATCACATTGCCTTTTACGGCAAATTCTCTAAATTCTGTCAACATGCTAATGAGTCTGTCCTCTCGTTTGGCTTCAATATTTAGAGGATGTAAGTATGGTGTCAATCAGCATGAATTTGCTGTTCTTTCGCAAAAATGCGACCACTTTCAGGTACTTTCGTGACAAAGTGCCTAAGCTACAATCGAGGGTTGATACCTATAGCGATCTTTATCATCGAGGATTCTCATGAGTGAAACTCTTGCCGAAAACGGCTCTATCGATTCCAGTAAACGGACATGGCTGATTGCATCCGGATGCGCCGGTGCTGTTGGCGGAATTGCTGCCGCAGTTCCGTTTGTCAGTTCTTTTCAACCCTCCGAGAAAGCCAAGGCAGCAGGAGCTGCGGTTGAGGCGGACATTTCTGCCCTAAAGCCGGGTGAAAAAATGACGGTTGAATGGCGAGGCAAGCCGGTTTGGATTGTCCGCCGCACGCCTGAGCAGTTGGCGGCCTTGCCAAAACTTAACGACCAACTGGCCGACCCCAAGTCGGAACGCAAACCGACTGAGCAGGCCCCCGCTTATGCCCGCAACGAGACGCGATCCATCAAACCGGAATACCTCGTCGCAGTCGGTATTTGCACCCATTTGGGGTGCTCTCCCTCTGAAAAGTTCAAGACAGGACCGCAGCCTTCGCTGCCTGACGACTGGCAAGGTGGGTTTTTCTGCCCTTGCCATGGGTCTACTTTCGATTTGGCGGGTCGGGTTTTTAAAAACAAGCCTGCACCAGATAACCTCGAAGTGCCGCCGCACATTTACCTCTCAGACACCAAGTTGCTCATTGGTGAAGACAAGAAAGCGTAAGGAAAAAAATCATGGCTGAATTCCACGAAATTTCCCCCAACGCGCCTATGGCTGACAAGGCGCTGAACTGGGTTGATAACCGCTTCCCTCTCTCCAAGCTCTTTAAAGAGCACATGAGCGAGTACTACGCCCCCAAAAACTTCAATTTTTGGTACATCTTTGGCTCGCTGTCACTTTTGGTGCTGGTGATTCAAATCGTGACCGGTATTTTTTTGGTCATGCATTACAAGCCCGACGCGGCCTTGGCATTTGCCTCGGTTGAGTACATCATGCGTGACGTGCCTTGGGGGTGGTTGATTCGTTACATGCACTCCACCGGGGCTTCGGCGTTTTTTGTGGTGGTTTATTTGCACATGTTTCGAGGCTTGATGTATGGCAGTTACCGCAAACCGCGCGAGCTGATCTGGTTGTTTGGTTGTGGCATTTTCCTGGCGTTGATGGCGGAAGCCTTCATGGGCTACTTGCTACCCTGGGGCCAGATGAGTTATTGGGGCGCGCAAGTGATTGTGAACCTGTTCTCGGCCATTCCGTTCATTGGTCCTGATCTGGCCTTGTTGATCCGTGGTGACTTTGTGGTGGGTGATGCCACATTGAAC
>JBIJDQ010000454.1:0-3041 GCA_044344025.1 Rhodoferax sp. | reverse complement strand
CTGCGTAGGCAAACCCGCAAACACGCCTTCTTGGGTGGTGCTGATGGTGGATGTTTTGCCGTGCATGAGCTGCTGCGCCCGGATGATCTTGCCGCCAAACGCCGCGCCAATTGCCTGATGGCCCAGACAGACCCCCAGAATCGGCAGCTTGCCCGCAAAGTGCTGGATGGCAGCCACCGAGATACCGGCCTCTGCTGGCGAGCAGGGTCCGGGCGAGATCACCAAGCGGTCCAGCTGGCCGTTTTGTAGCAGCGCGTCAATGTCGGCGAGTGTGATCTCGTCATTGCGCACCACCGTGACCTCTGCTCCCAACTCGCCCAGGTACTGGACGATGTTGTAGGTGAAACTGTCGTAGTTGTCGATCATCAAGAGTTTGATTTTTTTGGTCATGATTTACTCCAATCCCTCTTCCACCAGCTCCGCAGCCCGCAGCAAGGCACGCGCCTTGGCTTCGGTCTCGCGCCATTCCAGCTCGGGCACGCTGTCAGCCACCACCCCGGCAGCCGCTTGCACATACAAAGTCTGGTTTTTGATGATGCCGGTACGAATCGCAATGGCCACGTCCATGTCACCCGCATAACTCAGGTAACCACAAGCCCCGCCGTACAGGCCACGCTTGGTCGGCTCCAACTGGTCAATCAGTTCCATGGCGTGTACTTTGGGTGCGCCGGTCAGGGTGCCAGCCGGAAAAGTGGCCTTGAGCACGTCCATGCTGGTCATGCCGTCCTTGAGCGTGCCTTCGACGTTGCTCACAATGTGCATCACATGGCTGTAGCGCTCCACGCAAAACGCATCGGTGACCTTGACGCTGCCAATTTTGGCAATGCGACCAATGTCGTTGCGCGCCAAATCGATCAGCATCACGTGTTCGGCACGCTCTTTGGGGTCTTGGATCAGTTCAAGTTCTGCGGCCTTGTCCAGCTCAGGTGTAGCGCCACGTGGACGGGTGCCTGCCAGCGGACGAATGGTGATTTTTTGCTCGGCGACCCGGTTTGCACTGTCAGAGACCGAGGCAGTTGCAGGCAACATTTCTTGTCGTACCAAAATCTCGGGTGACGCACCCACCACATGAAAATCGGCCCCGTCAGCCGTGGCACCGCTGAAGTTGTAGTAATACATATAGGGGCTGGGGTTCAAAGCGCGCAGCGCCCTATACAGGCTCAGGGGCGACTGGGTGTAGCGCTTTTTGATGCGCTGGCCCACTTGCACCTGCATGAAATCGCCACCGGCAATCAACTCTTTTGCACGCTCCACGGCGGCAATGTAGTCGGCCTTGGCAAAGTCGCGCACCACCGCAAAACCTTCGCTGGGCAAGACCTGCGGCGCATGCACCGGCTGCTGCAAACGGTCTTTGAGTTGCGCCAGGCGCTCGGTGGCGCGCTGGTAGGCCTGTGGCTGGGCGGGGTCGGCGTAAACCATCAGGTACAGCTTGCCAGAGAGGTTGTCAATCACCGCCAGTTCTTCGCATTGCAGCAGCAAAATATCGGGGCAACCCAGCTCATCTGGCGGACAACTTTTCTGTAGCTTTTTCTCGATATAGCGCACTGCGTCGTAGCCAAAATAACCCGCCAGGCCGCCGCAAAAACGCGGCATGCCGGGTTGCAGCGCCACTTTAAAACGCTTTTGATAATCGGCAATGAAGTCCAGCGGGTTCACGCTGGAGGTCTCCACCACCACGCCATCACTCACCACCTCGGTGCAGGCTTGCTCACCAAAACCACTGGTTCGCAGCAAGGTGCGCGCTGGCAAGCCAATGAAGCTGTAGCGACCAAAACGCTCGCCCCCAACCACCGACTCCAGCAGAAAGCTGAACGGTGCGCTGTTGGCCAGTTTCAGGTAGAGCGAAAGTGGGGTTTCCAGGTCGGCAAAGGCCTGAGCCACCACGGGAATGCGGTTGAAGCCCTGGGCGCTTAAGTTGTCAAATTCAGGTTCAGAGATCACGGGTGAGTCTTTCAGGTGGGGCTGAACTTGGGTGACCACCACCAACCACTTCCCGGCGAACATCATGTGCTGCTCAGGGACATCAGGGCCAGCAAGGTGGGTCACTGTCAGTTTAGTCGGCAGCATGTGGCTGCCGTGTTGGAACACAAAAACAAGTTGTCAGAGCAGGGCTGACAGGGCAAGCGGTGTACGCCAGGGCCAGGCCCCCCGGTCGCTACAACCTGTGATGTGAATCCGATGTATGAACATGCAATGAGTGTAGCAAAGCAAGCCTGCTGCCCCGACCCCAAAAAACGCCGCATACCCCCATGAAAACCCGCTTGTTCACACCGATGCAGCGCGGCACAATGCATTGCACAGCAAATCGAACGACCGTTCTTTTTTAAGGAATTTCCCATGACTCTCGGCAAATCTTTGTTCACCGCCCTGTTGGCCAGTGTGTTTGCGCTCACTGCCCAGGCGGCCATTCAAGACATCAACGGCGTCAAAGTTGACGACAACACCAGCGTGGCCGGGTCTGCTTTGGCGCTCAATGGCGCAGGCACCCGATTCAAGGCCATCTTCAAGGTCTATGTGGCCGCGCTGTATGTCGGGAAAAAAGCCAACACCCCAGAAGAAGTTGTCAGCCAGGCGGGCCCCAAACGGATGAGCGTGACCATGGTTCGCGACATTGATGCCGCCGAGCTGGGCAAACTGCTCACCCGTGGCATTGAAGACAACATGGGTAAAGCCGCCATGTCCAAACTGATTCCCGGCCTGGTGCGCATGGGACAAATCTTTTCGGACCAGAAAAAAATGGTGGCGGGTGACAATTTCATGATCGACTGGGTGCCAGGGCAAGGCTCGGTGATCACCGTCAAAGGTGTGGTGCAGGGTGAACCCTTCAAGGAGCCTGAATTTTTTGCCGCACTCATGTCGATCTGGCTGGGACCCTCACCGGCGGACCACAAACTCAAGGACGCGCTGCTGGGTTTGGCCAAATAGGCCAATATTCGCCGTATGATGACCCCACATCTAACCGCCCGGCTCTTGGCGTCAACCGTGCGATTGAAGTCACGACGCTGCGGGAAAAAGGATTGGCGTCATGAAATTCAGTTCAA
>JBIJDQ010000453.1:0-3046 GCA_044344025.1 Rhodoferax sp. | reverse complement strand
TCATTTGCCTCTACCCTTAACGTCAATTGACCATTGACCACTGATTTTTGACACCTACCTTTCATGACCACCCCAACACTCCAATTTGTCTGGCGTGGCGAGATTGTCTCGCTGCCCCAGATTGCCCCCACCCGCACCCTGCTGCAGGTATTGCGCGAAGACCTGGCCCACACTGCCACCAAAGAGGGCTGCAACGAAGGTGACTGCGGTGCCTGCACTGTGGTGCTGGGTGAAAAACACGGCGATCACATCAGATACAGCGCCGTCAACAGCTGTATTCGCCTGGCCCATTCGATCAACGGCATGGCGCTCTGGACGGCAGCCGATCTGGCTGGGGCTGATGGCACACCCCACCCGGTTCAACAAGCGTTGCACCAGTGCCACGCCAGCCAGTGCGGCTTTTGCACCCCCGGTTTTGCCATGAGCCTGTTTGGCCTGTACCAGAAACAGGTGCTGAAAGACCAGCCCGTCACACGCACACAAGCGCAAGAGGCGCTGTCGGGCAACCTGTGCCGCTGCACCGGCTACCGACCCATTCTGGAGGCTGCCCAAGTCATGGCCAGTCTGCCCAAAGCGTTTGTTGACGAAGGCAAATTACTACAACAATTAGAGCTACTCACGCATACCCGACAAGCACTACAGGCCGATTTCTCATATAAATCGCCAAAAAACCTACCTGACTTGCTGGCCAGGCGCGCCGCGAACCCAAAAGCGCAGCTGGTCGCCGGATGCACCGATGTGGGGCTGTGGGTCAATAAATTGCACATGGCCTTTGCGCAGGTGCTGGACCTGACCCAGGTGGCTGAACTCAAGACTATAGAAACCCTGGACACCCACACCGTGATCGGCGCCGCCGTTACCTTGACCGATGCCTTTGCCGCGCTGCAAGCCCAGCGCCCGCAGTTGCACGACTTTTTCAACCGGTTTGCCGGGTTGCCGGTGCGCAATTCGGGCACGCTGGGCGGCAACATTGCCAATGGCTCGCCCATTGGTGACAGCATGCCCTTGTTGATTGCCCTGCGCTGCCGCTGGAAGCCCTGTACACCGGCTACCGCAAAAATGTGATGGCACCCGACGAGGTGCTGGCGTTTGTGCGTGTGCCCAACCCGCAGCCACTTGAGATGCTGCGAGCTTTCAAGATTTCCAAACGCTTTGAAGACGACATCTCCGCCGTGTGCCTGGCCATTCAATTGCAGGTTGAAAACGGCTGGGTCACTCAGGTCAGCATTGGTGCTGGTGGCGTGGCCGCCACGCCAGAGCGCGCCGTGTTAACCGAAAACGCGCTGTGTGGCCAAGCCTGGACGCAGGCCACGGTGAACAGCGCCGTCACCACCTTGCGCGGTGAATTCCAGCCCATCTCCGACATGCGCGCCAGCGCCGGTTACCGTACCGAAGTGCTGGGCAATCTGCTGAAACGCTTCTGGCTGGAAAGCCAGGGTCAGACCAATTTCAGCCTGACCTCCACCGCGCTGGAGACCTTCGACCTCGAAGGAGACCCCGCATGAATCTGCACCCCCACCCACCCATTGGTGAGGCACCCGCACCAGCCAGCGGTCAAAACCACCCGCACGAAAGCGCCGCCGCACAAATCGCCGGTGCCGCGCTGTACCTGGATGATTTGGCAGAGGTGCGCGGCACCTTGCACGCCGCCCCGATCTTGTCCAAAGTGGCGCATGGCAAGCTACTGAGTGTGGACACCCAGGCCGCCCTTGCCCTGCCCGGCGTGCGCGCCGTGTTGCTGGCCGAAGACGTGCCAGGTCACAAGATGCTGGCCGCGTTTGCCGGAGACGAGCCGGTGTTTGCCACAGGCACTGTTCAACATGTGGGCCAGGTCATTGGGGTGGTGGTGGCCGACACGGTGATGCAGGCCCGCAACGCCGCCCGCCAAGTGGTGGCCCAGATTGAACCCCTGCCCGCCATGCTGGATGTGCGTGTGGCCCTGGCGGCAAAAAGTTTTGTGCTGCCCCCGGTGACCGTGTGCCGGGGTGATGCCGCATTGGCGCTGGCCCGTGCGCCCCACACACTGACCGGCACGCTTGAAGTGGGTGGCCAGGAGCACTTTTACCTAGAGGGCCAGGTGGCTTACGCGCTGCCCCAAGAGCAAAACCAGTGGCTCATTCACAGCAGCACCCAACACCCTGGCGAGGTCCAGCACTGGGTGGCACATGCGCTCGGGGTGGACAACCACGCGGTGCGGGTCGAATGCCGCCGCTTGGGTGGAGGGTTTGGCGGCAAGGAAACCCAGGCAGGCCACCTGGCCGTGTGGGCAGCAGTGGCGGCCCACAAGCTGCACCGCCCGGTCAAGCTGCGGCTGGACCGCGATGACGACTTCATGGTCACCGGCAAACGCCACCCGTTCAGTTATGACTACACCGTGGGCTTTGATGACACGGGCAGGCTGTGCGGCCTGCAATTGCAGATGCTGGCGCACTGCGGCTTCAGCGCCGACTTGTCTGGCCCGGTGGCCGACCGTGCGGTGTTTCATGCCGACAACGCCTATTTTCTGGAAGACGTGACCATCACCTCTTACCGCTGCAAACTCAACACCCAGAGCCACACCGCGTTTCGCGGCTTTGGCGGGCCGCAGGGCATGATCGTCACCGAGGCCATTTTGGGCGACATTGCCCGCCACCTGTTCCTTGACCCCCTGGCGGTGCGGCTGCGCAACCTGTACAGCGAAGAAGTTTGTGGTGACAGCTGCCAGGCACCGCCGGGCTTGCAACCCGCGCCACTGCCCTCGCAAGGCCAGCCCAGCCAGCCAAAACGGCGCAACACCACCCACTACGGCATGCAGGTGGGGGGCAACATCCTGCAACCCTTGCTCTCAAAACTAGAGCTATCTGCGCAATACCAGAAACGGCGTGCGGCCATTTCTTCATGGAACTTGAAAAACTCGGTGGTTAAACGCGGCATGGCCATGACACCGGTCAAGTTTGGCATCAGTTTTACCGCCACCTTGTTCAACCAGGCCGGGGCTTTGGTGCATGTGTACCTGGACGGCAGCGTGCAAGTCAACCACGGCGGCGTGGAAATGGGCCAGGGCCTG
>JBIJDQ010000451.1:0-3050 GCA_044344025.1 Rhodoferax sp. | reverse complement strand
GGCCGGCAGCAGGGCCTGATTGGCGGGCCAGTGGTCAGGCTCAAATCGGGGCATGGCGCGGCGGAAATCATTGGTGTCAAAGGTGGCGGGGTCCAGCGGCTCCCCCCCAAAAAAGCCACGCGCCACCGGGCTGAAGGCCACAAAAGCCACGCCAAGCTCCTTGCAGGCCTGCAGCACCGCAATCTCGGGGTTGCGCGTCCACAACGAGTACTCGGTTTGCATGGCAGTGATGGGGTGCACCGCATGGGCGCGGCGCAAGGTGGCCGCCGACATTTCAGACAAGCCAATGGTGCGGATATGGCCCCTGCGCACCAGGTCGCTTAACGCACCCACACTGTCTTCAATGGGCACACCTTTGTCCAGCCGGTGCAGGTAATACAGGTCGATCACATCGGTTTGCAAGCGGCGCAAGCTGTCTTCACAGGTTTTGCGCAGGGTCTGAGGGCGGCCATCAATCACCCGCACCAATTTGCCGTCGCCGTTTTTGTCCACCCCCAGCAGCCCGCATTTGCTGGCCAGGGTAAATCTCTGGCGATGGCGCTTGAGCACTTGCCCCAGCAAGGTTTCATTGGCACCAAATCCGTACAAAGCTGCAGTGTCAAACAGCGTGACACCGGCATCCAGGGCGCTCAGCAGCACCCTCTCGCCCTGCTGGGTTGAAATGGGGATGCCGTAGCCCTGGCTGAGGTTCATGCAGCCCAGCCCGATGGCTGAGACCGTGAAGGGGCCGAGTGGTCGTGTGTGCATGAAAGGGTTCCATCGTGGCTAAATGGGCCAATTGTGCCGCCGGGTCTGCCAGCCCCCACGCGTTGCCGGCTTAGGTCAGCACAAAATTGGCATCTGGCAGAGGTGCTGGTGGCGGAACCTCGCCCAACATCTCGCGCAGGCTGGCATTGATGCCGGCCACCATGGCATCCAGCGCCAAGTCATTGGTGTCCAAGCCAAACGGGTTTTCGATCTCGTCGCTCAGGGCTTCCAGGGCAAAGAAGGTGTAAGACACAAAGGTCACCACCAGCGGTGTCATCGGGCCAATGCTGTCCACCAAACCAAACGGCAACAACACGCAGTACAGGTAAACACTGCGGTGCAAAATCACCGAATAGGCAAACGGCAAGGGCGTGTTGGCAATGCGCTCGCAACTGCCAAGGGCCACTGACAGGGCATCAAGCGAGGTCTCCATCTTGTGCGCCAGCATCGGCTCAAGCAGCCGGGCCTGGCGACAATCCCGCAGCCACTGGCCTAACCAGACCAACACCAATGTCGGGGCTGACCGTGCGTTGACCAGCTGAGCCCGCAACGCATCCGGCAGCAGGCCTTCGGTTTGTGTGGTTGACAACTGCCCACGCAACTGGTTGCGCAGGGTGCAGGCAAACCCGATCAGCCCCAGTACAAACGGGCGCACCTCGCGCTCAGGTGCCACAAAGGTCAGGGCATGGCGGGTCAGGTTTCGGGCCTCCACCAGCACGCTGCCCCACTGTTTGCGCGCCTCCCAATAGCGGTCGTAGCTGGCGTTGATGCGAAAGCCAAGAAAAATGGCAAACGAGATTCCCATGAGGGAAAACGGGCTCGCATTAAGCGGCACCTTCCACAAAAACAACTCGCCATGTGCCAACACCACCGCGCAGGACAAGGCAAACACAAACAACTGCTGGCCGTAAATACGGTGCACCAGGGAGCCGCGCCGAACCAGCAGCAAACGAATCCAATGGGGGCGGGGGCGAACAATCACGGCAAATACATGGGTCGGCAAACTCTGGGGTTATGGATGACCCATTGTGACTGACAACACAGGGGCATTCAGAGAATCAAAGGGTTTACCCTTGGTTGATTGGCAGAAGGCCCACCACTTTCAAGTCACCGCGTGGCCATGTAAGCCGCGTACACAGACGCATGCAGGCCGCGCAGCGTCTTTCGGTGCGCAATCACCTCACGTTGTCGGCCCTGATGCTCCAGGCCCAGCAGTTCAACCATGGCACGCATGGCTTGCTCGGGCTTGGTGTGCTGCGAGGCCAGCGCCTGCGCCAAGACCGGGGCCAGCGCCGGGCGCTCGGTCAGCACCCAGGCGGGGAACCAGGCCAGGTCTTCGGCATCACCAGCGCCTTCAAAGTGCGCCTCAAACTTGCGCACCAGGGTGTTTAGAAGAGGCTCGGTGGTTTGTTGCACCACCGTATCAAGGCGACGCGGGGCCAACCAGGCCAACTCTGCCAACAGCCCCCAATTGGCCTGTAGCCCTTGCAACTGCAAGCGGGCTCGCAGCATCCACGACAAGGGGGCCGGAATGCGCCGCCACGACTCAATTTTGCTCACCACATCAATTGCCGCCTGCCACTGGCAGGCCGCCAACCACAAGGGTGCCGCGTGGTCATCCACGTGTTCTGCGCGAAACGGCAGCGACGCAGCGCGTTCGGCCAACTCTTGCCAGCGCTGGCGCAACCAAGGTGCAGCCTCAGTGGCACCCAGGCTGTGCCGTGCAGCAGATGTGGCGTTGTTTTGCAAGGCCAGGCGCTGGCTGCGCAGGTCGGCATGGGTTTGAAGCAGTACAGGGGTGCGCTGCGCCAGCACCCCAGTCAAGAGCAACAAGTCCGCCAGGCAATCGTCATCGGGGTGGTGCTTGGCCAGTGTGTTCCAAGCCTGCTCTGCAGCGGGCACGTCGCAGCGCTGTAGCGCCAGGATCACGTCGTTGCGCAGCGTGACGCTCTGGCTGTCGTTGAAAAAATCGAGTTGCATGGGTGGTGAAGTTCAGGGGCCAAAGCCGAACGGCCCGAGTCACTTCAAATTCTAGGGCCACCACGGGCCAAAAGACCAAGCCAAGCTGCCTTAGAGCCTGCCCGGTTGCCACCGTCCGGGCCGAATGCCTAAAAAATAGGCAAATCGGGCTGTAGTGCTTGTCAATAAAGCATAGTGCGCTATATTAACGATAGTATTTGAATTTACTGCTTGACGGCTTCAACCTGCACCACAAGGCGCACGCTTTTTGGGAAGCCCCAGTCAATGCCGTAGTTCATGCCGTAGGCGGTGCGGTCCAGGGTGGCTTCAAAGTCGCCACCGCA
>JBIJDQ010000452.1:0-3050 GCA_044344025.1 Rhodoferax sp. | reverse complement strand
TGACCGACGGCCAGGGTCGCACCGTGGACTTCAAGAACACGGTGATCGTGATGACCAGCAACATTGGTTCACAGATGATCCAGAACATGGTCGGTCAGCCCTATGAAGATGTGAAAGACGCAGTGACGGACGAGCTTAAAAACCACTTCCGCCCCGAGTTTTTGAACCGCATTGACGAGACCGTAGTATTCCACAGCCTGGATGCCAGCCACATTGCCGACATTGCCAAGATTCAACTGGCGGTGTTGACCGCGCGTCTGGCGCACATGGACCTGACGCTGGAGGTGACCGATGCTGCTGTGGCCGAGTTGGCCAAGGTGGGGTTCGACCCGGTGTTTGGTGCACGGCCCCTGAAGCGTGCCATTCAGCAGCGGCTGGAAAACCCATTGTCGAAATTGCTGTTGGAAGGCAAGTTTTTGCCCAAGTCCACCATTCATGTGGATGTTGACCCGATCCGCGCACCGGGGCAGTTCAGTTTTGTGTGACGTGCGCATCACGCCATAGGTCAGGTATCTGAAACCCCCAAGCGCTGCTGTAGGAGCGCACTGCTGGTGGTGTATTGCAGTACCTGGCTTTGATCCGGGTTGAGGTAACTGGCTGCTGCAAAGGCGGCGAGTGTGGCCTCATGAAAGCCGCACACAATGAGTTTCTTTTTGCCGGGGTAGGTGTTGATATCACCCACGGCGTAAATGCCGGGCGCGCTGGTGGCAAAGGTGGCGGTGTCCACAGTGAGCTGTTTGCGCGTCATGGCTAGACCCCAATCGGATATGGGGCCAAGTTTCGGACTGATGCCCTGACACACCAGCAAAGTATCCATCGGCAGGGGCAGTGTTTGGTCTTCCGGCGTAGTGACCGTGACCCCGATGAGCCGTCCGGCCTGCGTCTGTATGCCTGTGATTTGCCCGGCTAAAAAACGAATGTGGCCGTTGGCGCGCAAAGTGGCCAATTCGGCCAAGGCACTGCTGCTGGCCTGCAACATGTCACGCCGGTGCACCAGGGTGACACTGCTGGCGTGTTGCGGGCCGCTTGAGGCCAAGGCAACAGCATGCGCGACGGCGGCTTCTTCGCCGCCCACCACGACCACATGCTGGTTGGCAAACTGGGCGGGCGAATGGCGGCGGTAAAACACCTGTGTACCCGCAAACGCCGACAAACCGTCTACCTTTAATTCTTTGGCGACAAAAGCACCTACACCTGCCGCAATGAACAAGGTGCGGGTTAGAAAACACTGGGCGGGTTGCTGAATCTGATTTGTGGTGGACACCTGCCAGCGCCCATCGGGCTGTTGGGCCACGGTGCTCACTTGCTGGTTGAAGTGAAACTTCGCCGCAAACGGCGCAATTTGGGTCATCAGGTTTTGGGTCAACTCCCGCCCGGTGGACCTGGGCATTCCCGGGATGTCATAAATGGGCTTGTCAGGATAAAGCTCAATGCACTGACCACCGGCCTGGTCCAGCACATCAACCACATGGGCCCGAATGCCCTGCAAACCCAGTTGAAAGACGGTGAACAGCCCCACCGGACCAGCGCCCAACACCAAGGCATCGGTGTCGATGGTTTGAGCCTCAGACATGGCGGCTATGCGTGACCGGCCATGGGCTTGGATGACGGTTTGTGCGCAAATGACAAAACATGTCAGGGACGCTGACCTTGCCTGGTTTTAGCGCAACAGTTCCGACAGCTTGCCGGTTTTGTCTTTCCATTCTTCGGCTTCTGGCAGGGGTGCTTTGCGCTTGGTGATGCTTTTCCAAGTGGGCAACTTGGCCAATTCAGCGTTCAGCTTGGTCATGTGGCGCTGGTTTTTTGGAACGTCTTCTTCAGCGTAGATCGCGTTCACCGGGCACTCGGGGATACACACCGCGCAGTCAATGCACTCATCGGGGTCGATGGTCAAAAAATTGGGGCCTTCGCGGAAGCAATCCACGGGGCAAACGTCGACGCAATCGGTGTATTTGCACTTGATGCAGGCTTCGGTGACGGTATGGGTCATGTTGGTATTTCTTCAGTTGAACGCAAAAGCGTGATTTTATTGGGTTTGTGATCAGCAACCCTCAAGCCTATCGCCAAAGTGGGTTTTGGCCATTGACATAAGTTAATTGATCAAGGCAGCCCCCGCTGTTTTGTGGCTGGCGGTGTCCACCAGCACCAAAGCACCAAGCACGCGCGACTGCTCAAACGGCCTGGCCGCCAGCGGTTCTTGAAGCAGCAGTTCCACATGGCCAATGCTGTTGGCGGGCAGGGCGTCCGCATCTTCTTCGGCCAGGGTGTTGATGTCAAGGCGGTGAATCACCCGTTTGACCCGTGCCTTGACCCAGCGGTGACCGTGCAGCGCCCAATACACCCGCCCGGCAATCAGCGGCTCGTCGTCCATCCAGGCCACGGTGACCTTCAGCTCGCGTGAGGGTGCCAGGCTGGATGCGGCGGCAGGTGCGCTGTCGAAGTCGTCATCGGCCAATGCTGCGGGCACCGCAGGAGCCTCTACGGCCAGCAGCCAGTCGCCGCGCGACACGTCCACTTCGCGGTCCAAGATAATGCCGGCGCTGTGGCCTGCCTGCACGCTGCGTGGCTTGCGCGTGTGGCCCAATACCTGGGCGACGGTGGCGGTTTGGCCACTGGGCAATACTTTGATGGTCTGGCCAACTTGCGCCACGCCAGCGGCCACGCGGCCCCAAAACACCCGGCGACCTTGTGAGGTGTCGGCACTGGCTGAAAATTTTTCCACCCATTGCACCGGAAAAGCCAGCGGCAGGTTGGTGTCTGCCGGGGTTACCGGCAGCAGTTCCAGAATGCCGAGCAGGCTCGGGCCGGTGTAGCCGCACCAGCCGTCAGGTGCCGACTCGACCACGTTGTGGCCTTTGAGCGCCGAAATCGGCACGATGGTGGCCACCTCAATGCCCGCTGCCAGGGCAAAAACTTCTAATGCACCGCGTATGTTGACAAATGCCTGCGCGGCGTTGTCGCCCAATGCATCAAGCTTGTTGACCGCAAACACGATGCTGGGCACCCGCAGCAGGTGGCACAGCAGGGAGTGGCGACGGGTTTGTGGCAGC
>JBIJDQ010000450.1:0-3053 GCA_044344025.1 Rhodoferax sp. | reverse complement strand
ACTGGTGCGCCTGGCTTTTCCCCGGCGCATGTACACCCAAAGCCACTTTGACTACGCCGCTGAAGTGATTGACGAGGTTAAGCAAAAAGCGGCCAGCATTCGCGGTGTCAAGATCACCAAACAGCCACAGTTTTTGCGGCATTTCACCTGTGAGTGCGCCTGGGTCGACGTTTGAAGACGTTTTTTAAGGCATATTGACCTGTAGTGCTTGTCGAGTAAGCGTTAGTAGCTATTTTTTATATAGCAGTTAACGCAGCGGAGTAGGGCACTATTACGTTGTTTCAGTCTGGCAAACACGGTTGCGCCCGCTGTTTTTGGCGGCATAAAGGGCGGCATCTGCGCGCTTGAGCAAATCATCAATGTGTGAATCTGTCGCCTGGATGCTGGTCACACCAATTGACACAGTGATGTGGATGGACTGGCCTTCGGGCAGGGTCATGGCGGTGTTTGCCAGCGCCAGCCGCAAGCGCTCAGCCACTTCCACGGCTTCAGCCTGTGAGGTATCGGGCATGAAGACGGCGAACTCCTCACCGCCCAGGCGGGCCAAAATGTCGGTTTGCCGGTTGACCGATTGAGACACCTGGCTGAGCACTTTCAACACCTGGTCACCGGACAAATGGCCATAGGTGTCATTGACGTTCTTGAAATAGTCAATGTCCATCATCATCAAGGACAACACCCCACCCAGGCGCTTGCGCCGGTTCAGTTCGTGCTGCGTTTTGTCGTAAAAATCGCGCCGGTTGCTGAGCTGGGTCAGTGGGTCGGTGCGGGCCAGCAATTCGGTTTGCTTTTGCAAGGCTTCCAGCGCTTGTGTGCGTTCAGCCACTTTTTTCTCCAACTGCTGGTTGATTTCTTGCGTGGCCACGATGTATTTCAACTCTGCTGCTTCTTTGGCCTTCTTGTCGCTGATGTCGATGACCAGGCACTCATGGTAGAGCAACTCACCCCTGATGCTGCTCACCGCATCCACCGACAACTGGCACCAGCGTTTTTCACCGTGCGGACAGTTCAATTCCAGTTCCATGCCATGCACACCCGACGCACGGCATGCCAAGTCCGCAATGTGCTGACGCAGCGCGTTGCGGCGAACAAAGGACTCGGCATCCGTCAACATGTCTTTTTTTGAGCTGTAACCCGCCATGCTGGCCATGACGGAATTCACCTTTAGCAAATGCCCGTTGCGCCCAATCTTGAAATAACCCTGGATGTTGTCTTCAAAAAAGCGCGAAAACAGCAAATTCACAATCACCGCCAGCATCAGCAAGGTCAGCAGCAAAAAAACAATGACCATGCTGGCCATGTAAAACGCCTGGTTTTTGTGCGCCGACAGGTCGTACACATAGTCAACATAGCCTGCCAGTTGGCCTTGCGCCAGCATCGGTGTGGAGTAAACGCCCAGGGCGTACGCCCGTGGCGGGTGGGCAAGGTAGATGTCTTCTTCGGTCCAATTCACCTGATCTCGGGTCACGCGGGGTGCGGGAAATTTGGCCTCAACCGACTCCGGTGAAAAAGTCTGGTCGTTGAACAGGTGCAAAACAGGCTTGCCTTGCGCGTCATACAGACGGATGAACAAAAATTCATCGAGCTTGAGCACATTGCCCAACCCCGACATGGGCACCGAGGCACCCGCCGAGCGCTGCGCCAGGGCCTGAAAATCGGCGTGGTTCAGCTGATGAAAAATCACCACCGATTTTTGTATTTTTTTAAGGCTGTCCCGGTACAGCATATTTTGGTGGGTGACCAGTGCATACCCAAAAGCTGTCATCAGCACCAGAAACACCAGCACGATGTAGCTGTTGATGCGCGCCCGCAAGTCACTGATCTTCATCGCTGGCCCGGCAGTTTGTCGGGCTTGACAGCGCTTTTTTGTCTGGCACTGGCAAACACGTTCTGCAACGCCCGCCACACCAGAGTCAGCAACAAGGTGCCAATGGCGGCCATGCTGACCTCCAGCACAAAGTGCTTGAAGGCCACGTTAACGGCCATTTCAATGCTGAAGTAACCCCGCCACACCGCAGCCGACAACACCAGAATGGTGTTGGTCAAGGTGCCCGCCACCGCGGCAAGCAACACGGCCACATGTTCACCCCAGCGCACCGCATGGCTGAACACCACACTGGCCACCAGCCCGACCAGAATGCGCGGTGGCAGCGACACCCACACATCGGCAAATACCGCCACGTCGGACTGCGCCGCGTAAACCATGGCCGACACACCAAACACGCAGCCGACCAGGCCACCCACAACCCATCCCCCCAAAATACCCGCCAGGATGGTGGGCAGGTGGATGATGGTGATCCAGCTTCCTGATGTGGGCACGATGATGTAGCCGTGCCCCGAGAACGTGAGGTACACCGACAAGGCCGACAAGGTGAGGGCAATGAACAAGTGCTGTGGGGTCAAGCGCAAGGAACGGGGAGTTGTCTGCATGGTGCCAAGTATTGCACGCCGGATGTGGAACCGAAGTGGCGATTGAATTCTGACGCGCATTACCCGGCCTGGGCACTGTGCAACGCCCTGTACTTGGAAGGTGGCATTCGCAGCGTCAAAATCACCAAACAGCCGCAGTTTTTGCGGCATTTCACCTGTGAGTGCGCCTGGGTTGACGTTTGAAGATGTTTTTTTAAGGCATATTGACCTGCAGTGCTTGTCAAGTATGCATATGTTGCTATTTTAAGAATAGCAACTAATCGGGGTGCTGTTCAACCCGCTCACCACAGCCCGCCGTTCAAAGCGGGGCAGGGGGCAAGCAGGTTGATTGCCCGGCATCAGGCAAAGCTGTCACTCATCAAGGTGTTGAACCAGGTGTTCATTTGCCTGAAATTGGCGTTGCTGATGTTGGCCGCCTCGGTTGCCTTGGCGCCCACCGGGTTGCCCCCATTGGCAGCCACCACCATTTTTTTGTTCACCGCATCGTACTGGTACACCGCAGTAAGCCATGACGCTGTTGACCCGGTGATGGGTGAATAACACGCCGAGTTGGCCACCGGTGCGGGGTCTGGCTGTTGCCCGCCCAACAGTTTGACGATGGCATCCACACAAATTTTGGCTTC
>JBIJDQ010000449.1:0-3072 GCA_044344025.1 Rhodoferax sp. | reverse complement strand
GACAGTGCAGGGGCGAGTGCCAAGGCGAGGGCGATAACAAGAATATTTTTCATGACAATGACTCCGGGGGTGATGGTTGTGGGCGGCTTACTTGATCTTGGAAAGGTACAGGGCCAGTTCCTTGATTTCTGCCTCTGACACCAGATGCATCACGCCCTTCATGGCGGCGCTGCTGCCGTTGGTGCGTACACCGTTTTTGATGTCCAGCATCTGTGCTTCTGCATAGGCTGCGTTTTGTCCAGCCAGTCTGGGGTAAGCTGCCGTCAGCGGTTTTTTGGCATCTTTGCCATGACAGGCAATGCAGGTTTTTTCCAGGTACAGCGCTGCGCCGTCTGCCATCGCTGCGCCAGACGACAAAGCGAGCAACGCGCTTGTCAATAACAATTTTGTCTTCATGGTTTTCCTTTAAAGAACTACGGGTTGAGCACCTTTGGTGCTCAACCCGTAACTATGGCTTCTGCTCCCAGAAGCTCAAATGAACTGCCTTAAGTTACTTGACTTTTTTGGCACCGTTTTGCTCAAGGAAAGTCTTGGCCCGCAGCCCGAGGTCAGCGGTCTTGACCTGGTACTGCCAGACTTGCTCAGCCCACAGATTGGCGTTTTCCCAGTCTTTCTTGGCAGCGGCAGCTTCGTGTTTGACCTTGATGTCCTTGGTTTTGCCAAGCTGGTCAAAAGCGTCTTCCACCATCGCGACGACTTCAGGGAAGTCTTTGTAATTGACGCTGGTGATGTAGGTCACCACTGAATCAATGATGGCCTGGGTGTCGGCCACTTTCTTCACCGTGGCCTTGTAGTCGGCTTCGGTGTAGCTCTGGGCGGCCAAGCCACCGGTCTTGGTGGGTTTCCAGCCTTTTGGCTTGACCAACAAATAGCCTTGCATCTCAAGGTGCAGTGCCGAGCAGAACTCGGTGCAGTAATAAGGGTAGACACCTTCCTTGTCAGCCTTGAACTTCACACTGACGGTTTTACCTGGCTCTACCGAGGCATGCACGTTGTAGGTCGACACCGTGAAACCATGGGTTTCGTCCTGAGCACGCTCAAGATTGGTAAGGTGAATGGTGACTTCATCACCCACTTCAACTTCAATGGTTTCTGGGGTAATGTGGGAGCGGATCAGGCTGCCAAACACCTCGACTTTGTTGCCCTTTTTCACAATGCGCTCTTCACCGGCCTTGGCCGCTCCGGGGTGCGGCTGGTCGGTGCGGCTGTCGGTGCCCACTTTGTAGCGCACAGCAGGTTTGAGCTTTTTGGCATCAATGGCGACCACATAGTGTGGCTCACCCAGTGGCAGGGGCATGTCGTAGAGCAACTGCATCTTGTCACCGCTGATGTCAATCAACTGGTGATTTTGCGGGTGCAATGGCCCCACAGGTACAAAACGGTCAATGGCCAGCTTGTTCAGTGCCACCAGGTACTTGCCTTTGGGTTTGGTGGAGTCACCTTCCATGGTCATCAGGTGACCAATGTTGTAGTGAACACTCAGCTTGTCAAGCACCTTGCCTTCGCAGTAGTTCCACTTGGCCACTTGGGAGTCCACGTACAGGGATGTATAAGCCACGCAGGGAGCGCTGTCGTATTGCGTGTGCAGCGGGCCCAAACCAAGTGACACCTGGGTGTGCAGCGCATCTTTCATGGCAATCACGGGAATGCCGTACGGGTCTTTGGACTCGAATTTGCCAGCCTTGATGGCGGCCTGGATTTTCTCGAAGCTGTACACCGACACATGGGTGTCAAGCTTGCCTGCCACGATGATGTTCTTGCCGTCTGGAGTCACGTCCACACCGTGGGGTGATTTTGGCTCTGGGATCAGGAACAACACGCCTTCCTTGATGGCAGTCTCCATCATCAACACGTCATGGCCGTTAATTTTTTTGGCCTTGCCAGCAGCAACCAATTCAGCGGCTTTCTTCCAGTTGATCACATGCATGTAGTCGGTGTCTTTGGCAGAGCAACCGGCTTCATAAGGAGGACGACCTTTTTCGATGCCACCCACATAACGCTCAGAGCAGAACGAGTTGGTGAATGACCAGCCTTCAGATGCGCCTTTGCCCAGGTCTGACAAGTCTTGTGAGTAGGGTGGCAGTTCAAGCGAAAAAGACTTCTTGGGGTCAAGGCGGCCTTCCTTGCGGTCAAACTTCCAGTAGGTCACGCCGCCACGGTATTTTTCGTTGAATTCTTCTAGTGGGTAAAACTTCTTGTTCTCCAAGGGCGCTGCGTACTGGGCGGCTTCCATCACATACTCGGTGTTGCTGGTGACAAATGCGCCGCCATGCTCCGATTTGAAAACCGGGTTGACCACGATCTGTTTGGTCTCAAAGTCACGCAGATCAATCACCGCCAAGCGGGGGTTGGCCTTGTCGTTGATGAACAGGAACTGGCCGTCATACTCGCCATTGGTCTCGGAAATGGCGGGGTGGTGGGTGTCGCCCCAAGTGATGTCTTTGCCGTCAATTCGGCCACCAGCCAGCACTTTTTTGGAACTCTCATCAAAGCCATAACCTTGCCATGGCTCGGGTGTGAAAACACCGATGTATTTCAGAATACGCATGGAGGGAATGGCATACACAATCACTTGACCTGATTGACCACCCGAGCTAAAGGCCACAAACTCGTCGCGCTTGCCGGTGGGTACATAGGTTTTTGCGGCCGCCAGCAGGTCTTGCTGACTCAAGCCACGGTTTTTCATGACATCCTGCAACGAATCGGCCGACCATGCCGACGTGACGGCCAGGCTCATGCCAGCGGCAATCAGCGACAGAGCCAGTGTGCTCAATCTTTTCATTCGAAAATCTCCAGGTAAGGTTAAGTAGTTGCCATTCATCGTCAGTCGGCTACAGGCATCGTCAAGCTGTTTTCAGCCGGGTCGGCTAACGAAAATAATTCTAGAAATACTGATATGTAAGTGCCTTAAGGCAGATTAGGTTTTCTTTGAATAGTTGATAGTTATCAAGCCGGATGGCTTAAAGACCTGAACATCAGGCTCAAGGTGCGCCATACAGTGTGAGTTTTTGAATGTCAGGAATGTGAATTTCGCGGCGATCTATGCGAATGAGTTGATTGGTTTCCAGTTCA
>JBIJDQ010000448.1:0-3094 GCA_044344025.1 Rhodoferax sp. | reverse complement strand
GCCCAAAGTGCGGCCATAGTCCGTTGCCTAGCGATCAGAACCTCCCTGCGGCCTGCCCAGCGTGTGGAGTAATTCTTGCCAAGGTCGTGCAGGCGTTGGTAGAGAAAGGTGTTACGTCCGTCGAAGTTTAGGGGTCGCCACGCCCCCACATCCCAGTTTCATTTAGAGTCTTTGTGAGAACGCCCCCGGAAGTGACCCGGGACGGCGTGCAAAAGGTATAGGCCGGTACTTCGTTGTATTGTGTGAAGTAACTACTCAACTCACAGCAACAGAGACCAGCCTATGAACCGGATTTTAGGGGTCATCACGACCCTGGACCAGCACTTTGACGAGATTGCCAACGGGGGTGACATCTACCGGCCAACGAATTGCCCACATTGCCAAACTGGTGGACTTTGGCACCATGGCTGCTACCACCGCAAAGCTGATCGAACTGCTTTGGGCGACGAGTCGCGTAACCCAGTCTCCATCCTACGGTTCCTGTGCCGTTCATGTCTGCGTACCTGCTCTCGCTTGCCTGCCTGCATTGCTCCTGGGCGCTGGTACGACTGGGCCATTCAGCAAGTCGTGCTGCTACTGTTGCTGGCCGGCGTCTCCCTGCACCAGGGTTGCCGCCAGACAGGCCGCGCGCGTTCAACGCTGCGGCGCTGGGGCAACTGGCTGCAGATTCGTAGTGCGCAGTTCAGCTTCTTTCTCCGTAGCCGGTTACCGGAGTTGGGGCGACTGCCAGAGCCGGACTTCTGGCTTCAGGTGATCAGCAGTATGTCCCTGGCCAATGTCATGACCCAGCTCGATCAAGACCTGGTCGTCCCGTAATTCGCTGTACCTGGGGCAGGGGCAAACAGTCAGAACCTGGCCGCAGTGGCCAGCCCACACACTTTAGCCCCTTACGGCAAAGTTGCTTTGCGAATCTCATCGGGGCCTCAACAACCTGAGGTCTTTTATGAACCAAATCAATCCAGTGGCCTTGTTCCGTCTGTCCGTGCTGGGTCCGCTTGTCAGTCAGCCCCGAGCGGCTGCAGCGCGGAGAACTGCAAACCATCATTCGTCAACTCGCACAGCGCGAGTACGCCATCCCTGAGTCTGATCGTCGAATGCTGGGCGAGAAGACCATACAGGCTTGGTATTACTTATGGCGCAAAGGCGGCATTGATGCCCTGGTGCCCAAGGTGCGCACAGACCGCGGCCAATCCAAGATAGCTGCACCAGTGCAGGAGGCCATATTGGCGGCCAAGCGGGATAATCCCCGGCGCTCGATCAATCAGATTGAGCGCCTGCTGGTAGCTGGCGGACTCGTCGCTGAGCAAAGTCTGTCGCGCTCCAGTGTTCACCGCCTGCTGCAGCAAAACGGCTTGTCGCAAATGACGGGATCTGCCAGCCTGCCACAGGAGAAGCGCAGCTTCACAGCCGAGTTCGCCGGCTCCATCTGGTATGGCGATGTCATGCACGGCCCCAGGGTTGCCATCAAGGGCCAACTGCGCAAGACCTACCTGGTCTCATTGATCGATGATGCCTCGCGCCTGGTAGCCCACAGCGCCTTCTGCCTGGGTGAGACTGCCCTAGACATTGAAGGGGTGCTCAAGCAAGCACTCTTGCGCCGTGGAGTTCCCGTAAGAATCATTGTCGACAACGGGGCTGCGTACCGTGCCGCCACCCTGCAAGGCGTGTGCGCACGCTTGAGCATTCATCTGATCTTTTGCAGACCCTATGCCCCCGAAGGCAAGGGCAAGCTGGAGCGTTGGCACCGCACGTTTCGGGACCAGTTCCTGAGCGAACTCGATGAGCGGCGTATTGCGGATCTGGCCGATCTCAACGCGCGGCTGTGGGCCTGGATTGAGCAGGTCTACCACCAGACTGTGCACGCTGGGCTCAATGGGCTGACCCCACTGGAGCGCTACCAGCGCGATCTGCCCAGAATTCGCAGCCTAGGCGCCAAGGCGGCCCAGCTTGATGCGCTGTTTCTACATCGCATTACGCGCTTCGTGAGGAAGGACGCCACGGTGTCCTATCTGAACCAACGCTTTGAAGTTCCCTACGAGTTGTCGGGCAAGACTGTGTGCCTAGTGGTCGATCCACACGCTGAGCGGGTCGTCGGCGTGGAGGATGCGACTGGCGCTTCTCTGGGGGCCGCCACCCCGCTGGACATGCTGGCCAACATCAAGCGCACCCGGCGCAAGCCAGAACCACTGACTGACCCTGTGTGTACGCCCGCACGCAGTGGCCTCAATCTGGTGGAACTGGCCCATGCAAGGTACCACGGCCTGGACCATGAACCAGTGCTGCCTGCAAAGAAGCTCGGAGGTTGACATGTACCTGCAACACTTTGGTCTACGTCATCCACCACTTAGCAAGCAGCTCACCGATCTCTGGGACGATGGTGTACTGGCGCAACTCAGCCAGCGCTTTAACTGGCTTCTGCAGTCCCCCGGAATCGGACTGCTCACTGGTGAGCCCGGTGTGGGAAAGACCGCAGCCCTACGCAGTCTGACCCACCCACTCAATCCTCATCGCTATCAGGTGCTGTACCAGGCAGAGACAGACTTCGGTCGGTTGGACATTTACCGCAGCCTGGCACGCGAGCTGGGGTTGGAGCCCAGCTACCGGCGTGCGCAACTGTGGCGTGACATCAAGCAGCGCGTGCATGAGATGGTCGACAGCAAACAGCTCACCCCCTTGTGGATCATCGATGAGGCGCAGAACCTGCCAGCCGAATTCTTCCGTGACTTCCCCTCGTTTCTGAACTTCGCCTTCGACTCACGGGACCTCATGACAGTGTGGTTGGTGGGGCATCCGGTGCTGGCACAGGTCTTGGAGAGGGCTCCATACTCTGCGCTGCACAGCCGTATCCAGGTGCATGTGCAGCTCAAACCGGTGCTCGAACGCGAGCGCTTTGCGCTGCTCATTGCCCACGCATTGAAGAGTGCTGGAAGCCAGCACAACCTGTTGGCCGACACTGGAATGGAGATCCTGCGCCAGGCCTCCAAAGGTCTTCCCCGTCAGGCCGGGCGAATCCTGAGTACTGCCATGAGATTGGCCGTGCCCAAAGGATTGAACCACCTGCCTGATGAAATCTTGCAACAAGCCATCAAGGAGC
>JBIJDQ010000447.1:0-3095 GCA_044344025.1 Rhodoferax sp. | reverse complement strand
CTTTGCCGTGCCAGAACTCAATGTGCATGCTCTGCGCAAAGTGCACGATGCCTTGCCTGCGAGCTGCTGCGAGGGGGTGTCCACCAACCGCACCTGCGAAATCGGGCTCACCGCTGAAACCGGTCGCCCATACCACTCGATTGCCTATTTGCTTGAAGAGTGCAGCCGGGAGGTCGCCACCAGTTGCTGACACGCCAAACACCCATTGAGCAAGGTCTGACTGACAGGCCAACATTTGATTTTTTTACACTTTTGAGGAGACTTTTATGACTTGGAATCAGGTTTACGACCCGTTTGGCAACATGGTGATTTCCACCCTGCTGGCCGCCATTCCCGTGGTGGTGATGCTTGTGGCGCTGGGCTTTTTGCACATCAAGGCGCACATTGCTGCCGGTATGGGTTTGATTGCTGCGGTGGTGGTGGCTGTGGTGGCTTACGGCATGCCCGCAGAGATGGCTGGCAAGGCCGCGTTGTACGGTGGTTTTACCGGCTTGCTGCCAATTGGCTGGATTGTGCTCAACATCATCTTTTTGCAGCAACTGGCCGAGCAAAACGGCAGCTTCAAGATTCTGCAAGCATCGCTCTCGGGCATCACCGACGACCGTCGCTTGCAACTGCTGCTGATCGCCTTTTGTTTTGGTGCGTTTTTTGAAGGCGCAGCTGGTTTTGGAACCCCGGTGGCGGTGACGGCTGGCATCTTGATCGGCTTGGGCTTTTCGCCGCTGGCCGCGTCAGGCCTGTCCTTGATTGCCAACACCGCACCTGTGGCCTTTGGTGCCTTGGGTACACCGGTGATCACATTGGCCAAAGTACATGGTTACGACCTGATGGAAGTGTCGGCCATGATTGGCCGGCAACTGCCTTTCTTCTCGTTCCTGGTGCCGTTCTGGTTGATCTGGGCGTTTGCCGGTCGCAAGGCGATGATGGAAATCTGGCCGGCCATTTTTGTCACTGGTTTGTCATTTGCCATTCCGCAGTACCTGGTGAGCAACTTCATCGGCCCAGAGCTGGTGGACATCATTGCCGCGATTGTGTCGATGGTCAGCCTGATTTTGTTCCTGCGCGTCTGGCAGCCAAAGAAAATCTGGACCTCTCCCTCCATCAAGGGCCACGACATGAGCGCCCATGAAGCCAAGCCACAAGTCAAGGGTGAAAAATACACCCGAGAGCAAACGATTCAAGCCTGGATTCCCTGGGCGATCCTGACGGTGTTTGTGTTCGTCTGGGGCTTGCCGCCAGTCAAAACCTTTCTGAACAGCCTTTTTGCGCCGAAGTTTGTCATGGAAGGCCTGCATAACCTGATCATGAAAATGCCGCCGGTTGTGCCAACACCGCACCCCGAATCTGCCATTTACGTGCTGAATTTGCTGTCTGCCACGGGCACGGGCATCTTGCTGGCGGCCATCATTGGTGCGTTGATCATGAAGTACAAACCCATGGAAATTGTGCGCACCTTCGGGCGCACCTTCTGGCTGGTGCGTTACTCGCTGGTCACGATTGTGCTGATGTTGGGCCTGGGCACCTTGACCCGCTATTCAGGTACAGATACCACGCTGGGCCTGGCGTTTGCCAACAGCGGTGTGTTCTACCCGTTCTTCGGCACCCTGATGGGCTGGATTGGTGTGGCGATGACCGGCTCTGACACGGCGTCGAACGTGTTGTTTGGTGGCATGCAGAAGGTGGCCGCCGAACAGTTGGGCCTGTCACCCAACCTGATGGGTGCCGCCAACAGCTCGGGCGGGGTGATGGGCAAGATGATCGACGCACAATCGATTGTGGTTGCTTCCACGGCCACACGCTGGTTCAACCACGAAGGCGATATTCTTCGTTATGTGTTCTTCCACTCGATTGCCCTGGCTTGCCTGGTGGGTGGTTTTGTCACGCTGCAGGCCTATGTGTGGCCGTTCACCCTCATGGTTGTTCACTGAGTTTTAAGGAAATAAACGATGTATTCACGTATTTTTGTCGCTATTGACAACAGCAGCACCGCCCAAAAGGCGCTGAATGAGGCCATTGAGCTTTCTGCCAAACTGGGTGCCGGGCTCTGTATCGGCACCGCACTTGATGAGGCCCCGGTCACCCAACACGGCATGGGCTTGGGCTCCTACATTGATGTGGACAAAATCAAGCAGGAGATGCGCGACAACGGCAACGCACTGCTGGAAGCGGCTACCGCCAAAGCCAAGGTGGCCGGGGTCGATGCCTATTGCATCCTGATCGAGTCCGACAAAAAGCGCCTTTCCGAGATGATCATCGACGCAGCCGCCCAGTGGAATGCCGACCTGATCGTGATGGGCACGCATGGTCGTCGTGGTTTTGAGCGTTTGCTGGTGGGTAGCGTCGCCGAGCACATGATTCGCAGTGCCACCACCACCTTGCTGCTGGTGCGCGAGAGCTAGTCGGGTATCTGGCGGGCTTGCGCCCACCGTGTCTGCACAACCCCTGCCGTCAATGACGGCAGGGGTTTTTTCATGACAAGCCTGCTATCCTGTGGCCTCTGTAAGCCATTGATTCGTGCATGAACTACACCTTTGCCTCAGCCACCATCCTGCTCATTTTGATCACCGACCCGATTGGCAACATCCCGATTTTTGCCAACGCCTTGAAACACGTGGCCCCGGAGCGGCGTGCCCGGGTGATTCTGCGTGAGGTGCTGATCGCCTTTGCGCTGCTGCTGACCTTCATGTTTGTCGGTGAGGGCTTTTTGCGGGTGATGAACCTAAGCGAACTCTCCTTGCAAATTGGCGGCGGCGTGATCTTGTTTTTAATTGCCTTGCGGATGATTTTTCCACCACCCAAGGTGGAGTCCGATGAACCGGTAGGTGAGCCGCTGATCGTGCCGCTGGCGATTCCGGCCATTGCCGGGCCGTCCGCCCTGGCCACGGTGTTGCTGTTGGTGTCGCAAGCGCCAGAAAAGCGCATGGAATGGATTGCCGCGCTGTGTGTCACCATGACGGTCAGTGCCGTGGTGCTGGTGCTGGCCGAGCGCATTCAGCGGGTGGCCGGTGACCGGTTTGTGGTGGCCCTGGAGCGGCTGATGGGACTGGTGCTGGTCGCGGTGTCGATTGAGATGATGCTGCGTGGCATCAAAACCT
>JBIJDQ010000446.1:0-3097 GCA_044344025.1 Rhodoferax sp. | reverse complement strand
CTGCGGCTAAACTTGTAAGCGACGCGTTGCGGATCTAGCCGTATCCCTGGCCAGGTTTTAGCAGCATTACAACCACAATGGAGACACCATGACACCTCTACTCTCGCTGTCCCGGCTGATTGACAAAATCAGCACCGGGGTCGGTAAATTCACCATGTGGCTGATTTTGGCCACCACCTTGATCAGCGCCGGCAACGCGCTGGTGCGCAAGATATTCAACGTCAGTTCCAACGGCCTGCTTGAGATTCAGTGGTACCTGTTTGCGGCGGTGTTCATGCTGGGCGCGGGTTATGGCTTTTTGCGCAATTCGCATGTGCGCATTGACTTTATTTCCACCAAATTTGGCGATCGCACCCGCAACTGGATCGACGTGGTGGGAATCGTCGGCGTTCTCATGCCGTTTTGCGCCATCACTGGATCTTTGGGCTGGTCCTTTTTTTACCAGGCTTACATCAGTGGCGAAATGTCGCAAAACGCTGGCGGCCTGATTCGTTGGCCCGCTTATGCGCTGATTCCCTTGGGTTTTGGCTTGCTGCTGTTGCAAGGCGTGTCTGAGCTGATCAAACGGGTGGCGTTTTTGACTGGCGACGGCCCCGATGTGCTCAGTGGTGAAGACGCCAAGTCTGACGATCAAAAAAATGCCGAGGCTCTTGAAGCCAAGCTGGCTGAAACCCTGGCAGGAGCAAAATAAATGCAAACCACTTTTCTGGCACAACAATTTGTGCCCCTGATGTTCATGGGCTTGTTTGCCCTGCTGCTGACCGGTTTTCCGGTGGCTTTTGGCCTGGCGGCCTGTGGCCTGGGCTTTGGTTTTATTGGCATTGAGGCCGGTATTTTCCCGGCCGCCATGTTTCAGGCGTTGCCCCTGCGTATTTTTGGCATCATGCAAAACGACACCTTGCTGGCGATACCGTTCTTCACCTTTATGGGGATTATTCTGGAGCGAAGCGGCATGGCCGAAGACCTGCTGGAAACCGTGGGCCAGATGTTTGGCCCGGTGCGCGGTGGTGTGGCCATTGCGGTGATTTTGGTGGGTGCCTTGCTGGCGGCCACCACCGGTGTGGTGGCTGCGGCGGTGATCTCCATGGGTCTGATCTCTCTGCCGGTGATGCTGCGCTATGGCTACAGCCGCACCATTGCTACCGGGGTGATTACCGCCTCTGGCACGCTGGCACAGGCTATTCCACCATCGTTGGTGCTGATTGTGCTGGCTGACCAGTTGGGCCGCTCAGTGGGTGACATGTACTCAGGCGCTTTGGTTCCCGGCCTGCTGCTGGTGGGCTTGTACATTTTGTTTATTGTCGTCACTGCCGTCGTTAAACCGGCCTTAGTGCCCGCCCTGCCACCTGAGGCCTTGTTGTTCAAGGAAGACAACGGCAAGTCTGGCCACCGCTCACTGCTGGTGCTGTTTTTGGTCTGTGCGACTGTCGGTTACCTTTGGGCGCAGGTGCATGACGGCTTGATGACCAAGTGGTTGGAACGTGCCACCAAATCACCGGGTGACGAGATTGTGATTCTGTCCATGACATTGGCATCACTCCTCGGCCTGGCTCTGGCTCTCATCAACCGCGTAACGAAAATGGGCTTGTTGTCACGCCTGGCTGAACAGGTCACCTTTGTGCTGATGCCCCCGCTGATCCTGATCTTTTTGGTGCTGGGCACCATCTTCTTGGGCGTGGCCACGCCGACCGAAGGCGGTGCCATGGGTGCCCTGGGCGCGCTAATTCTGGCCAAAGGCAAAGGCCGCCTGGGCATGGACATCTTGAAGCAAGCGCTTGAAAACACATCCAAGTTAGCTTCGTTTGTGCTGTTCATCCTGATTGGCTCCACGGTGTTCAGCTTCACCTTCAACGCGGCAGACGGCCACATCTGGGTGGAGCACTTGTTCAAGGACATGCCTGGTGGGGCCTGGGGCTTCTTGATTGTGGTGAACATTTTGGTGTTCATTTTGGGTTGCTTCATTGACTTCTTCGAGATTGCCTTCATCGTCATCCCGCTGCTGGCCCCGGTGGCTGAGAAGATTTTGCCCGGCTTGATTCCCGGCATGACCGCTGACCAGGCCATGATCTGGTTTGGTGTGATCATTGCCATGAACCTGCAGACCTCGTTCTTGACCCCGCCGTTTGGTTTTGCGCTGTTTTACCTGCGCAGTGTGGCGGCCAAGTTTGACTACAAGGACCGCGTCACCGGCAAAACTATTGCGGCGGTTAAAACCACCGAAATCTACAAGGGTTCGATTGCATTTATTATTTTGCAATTGATCATGGTGGCAGCAGTGATGTTGTTCCCGGACTTGGTGACCGGCGGTATTGAAAAAGTCGAAACCCTCAACTCCGACCAGATCATGGAACAACTGCAAATGCCAGCCACCGACGAACCTGCTGCCGATGCGCCAGCTGAGGCTGCCCCCGGCACTGAACCGGCAAAGACAGACGAGGTCGACCCCATGAAGGCCATGCAGGACGAGGCTGCGAAAGATGGGGCCAAAAAGCCGTAACTGAACCTGTGCAAATCAATCACAAGGGCCTTCGGGCCCTTTTTTTATGGTGCATCCAAAGCCACGTCTGAGGTAGCCGCACGGCGGCTGCGGCGCCAGGCTTTTTCAATTTCAACTACCCCCCACACCACGGCAGCGGCAGCCAGACACATCACCAGCTCAAACAGGCTCAACGGCTGTGTCTTGAAGATCGGATTCAAAAACGGCACATAAATGGTGGCCATTTGCAGGGCAAACGTCAGTGACACGGCACCCAGCAACGGTTTGTTGCTGCCCAGACCCAACCGCCACAAGGGTTCGGCCTCAGACCTGATCGCCATCACATGCGCCATTTGACCCAGGGTGAGCACGGTAAACACCATGGTCTGCCAGTGGGCGTGGCCGGTTGAAATAGCCCAAGCCTGCACCCCAAGGCACAAGCCCCCCAGCAACAGGCCAACCCCCAAAATGTGCTGCCACATGCCTTGGGCAAACAGGCTCTCGGTGGGTGCCCTGGGTGGGCGCTGCATGATGCCACGCTCGGCAGGCTCCGAGGCCAGTGCCAGGCCGGGCAAGCCATCGGTGACCAGGTTCACCCACAAAATATGAATCGGCAACAGG
>JBIJDQ010000445.1:0-3101 GCA_044344025.1 Rhodoferax sp. | reverse complement strand
AAGGCAGCCAATGCGGCCATGGACGCGCGCAAACTCAAGCCCTTGCTGGCGGTGCCGGTTGAAAACGATGCGACCGATGCTGCACCGGCAACAGAAAAATTGCTGGCAACCCAGCCTGAAGCGGTGCTGCTGGCTCTGGCGGGAAAACCCACCATTGAGGTCATCCGCAACATCACACAACGTCGCAAGGGCATGCAAATGTATGCCTTGTCGGTGTTGGCAACACCCGCCAACCTGCGTGCCTTGGGTAAGGACGGCTCGGGTGTCGCAATCACCCAGGTGGTGCCGTTTCCGGCCAATGCCACCATGCCTTTGGTGCGCGAGTACCAGCAAGCCATGGTTGCTGCGGGTCAAAAGGAGTTTTCTCACCTTAGCCTTGAAGGCTACTTGAACGCAAAGCTGGTCACGGAGGCACTGCGCCGAGCCGGACCCAAATTAACGCGCGTCGCCCTGACCAGCGCGATGGACAGCATCCGCGGCTTCAACATGGGTGGCCTGGACGTGACGTTTGGCCAAGGTGCTGCCAGTGGTTCGCGTTTTGTTGAACTCACCATGGTCAATGCACAAGGAAAACTCATCAAGTAGGGTTTTTTGCAGCGCTTCTAGAATGCATTGATGAAGCCTACCCTGAACGCCGACCTGCACTGCCACTCTGTGGTTTCCGATGGAACCCTGACACCGGAAGAACTGGCAGCTCGCGCCAAAGCCCAAGGTGTCGAGCTATGGGCGCTTACGGATCACGATGAAATTGGTGGCCAGGCACGTGCCGCCAGCGCGGCTGCAACCTGCGGGCTGGACTACCTGACTGGCGTTGAAATTTCAGTGACTTTTTTAAGCCAGACCGTGCACATCGTAGGCCTGGGCTTCGATGTGCAGGACACCCAGTTGGCCAGGGGCCTGGCGCAAACCCGGGGTGGCCGCTCCCAACGTGCCCGGGAAATGTCTGACGACCTGGCGCGCGTAGGCATCAAAGGGGCATTTGAGGGCGCACTCAAATATGCGGGCAACCCCGACCTGGTATCGCGCACCCACTTCGCCCGTTTTCTGGTTGAAACAGGTGTGTGCAAAGACACTTATGAGGTGTTTCGAAAGTACCTTACCGAGGGCAAGCCAGGTTATGTCGAGCACCGTTGGGCCACGCTAAAGGACGCTGTGGGCTGGATCACCCGGGCCGGAGGCATGGCGGTGATCGCCCACCCGGCACGTTATAAATTTAGCGCCAATGAAGAATTTGCCTTGTTCACAGAATTCAAAGGCCATGGTGGTTGCGGCCTCGAAGTGGTCACAGGCAGCCACTCCGTGGCCGAAAGCGTGAGTTACGCCCAAAGTGCGCTTGAATTCGACTTGGCTGCCTCGCGGGGCAGTGACTTTCATAGCCCCCTTGAGAGCCGCACCGAACTGGGCTCCCTGCCCCCGTTGCCAGACTCGCTTACGCCAGTCTGGGCTCTTCTTTCAAACCGTATTCAGCGCGCGAATCAGTCCGTCGATGCGGCCAAAACGGCGACCTAATTCAGCCATGGCGTTTTGGAAGAGCCACACCGGTGGCGGCATTTTGTTGATCATTTTGGCAACGCTGTCGTTTGCCGCGCTTGATACAACCACCAAACACGCCACCCAACTCGCGCCAGTGCTGATGCTGCTGTGGTTTCGCTATGCCTTCCAGGCTGTCGTGACCTTTGCACTGCGTTACCCAGTCCAAAAATCAAGCCTGTTTGCCACTCCAAACCCCCGCTTTCAGGGCCTGCGGGGGGTTTTGTTGCTGACCACCAGCACATGCTCATTTTTTGGACTGCAACACCTGCCCGTGGGTGAATTCACCGCCATCGTCATGCTGTCCCCGATGGTGGCCACGGCCTTGGCGGCCTGGGTACTCAAGAACCATGTCTCGCCATTGCGCTGGTTCTTGATGGGTTTGGGGCTATTCGGCGTGTTGCTGGTGGTTCGCCCAGGTGGACAAGTGTTTGGCTGGGCCTTGCTGTTCCCAGTGGTGCTGGTGGTGACTTACGCCTGGTTTCAGGTACTCACCAGTCGCTTGAGTGGCGACGAAAATCCTTACACCACGCACTTCTACACCGGCTTGGTGGGTGCATTGATCATGACACCGCTCATGCTGCCGAGTTGGCGCACCAGTGCGCTGTTGAACTATTGGCACTGGTTTTTTCTGGTGGGTTTTTTAGGCACCTTTGGCCATTTGATGTTGATTCGCGCATTCAACCGGGCCAGCGCGGTGGTGCTTGCCCCCTACATCTACACCCAGATCGCCTTCGCCACCGTGCTGGGTTGGTGGGTGTTCAAGCATGTGCCAGACCAGTTGGCCTGGGTCGGCATTGCCGTGATTGCCTTGGGTGGTGTGGGGAACGCTTTGCTTTGCGCCCGTGAAGCCGCCGGGCAGCGACAATAGCAGCATGCCTCAGATTTTTGAAATCCACCCTGATAACCCCCAACCCCGTTTGCTCAAACAGGCGACCGCCTTGCTTGACAAGGGCGAAGTGCTTGCTGTGCCCACCGACTCCAGCTACGCCCTGGTGTGCCACCTCGACGATAAGGCCGCAGCCGACAAGCTCCGGCGGATTCGGGGTGTCGATGACAAACACCACCTGACCCTGCTTTGCCGGGACCTGTCTGAGCTGGCCAACTACGCGCGGGTGGACAACCAGCAGTTTCGGCGCCTCAAAGCGGCCACCCCTGGCCCCTACACCTTTATCCTTGAAGCCAGCAAGGAAGTGCCGCGCCGCCTGAGCCACCCGTCGCGCAAAACCATAGGGTTGCGGGTGCCCGCCCACACCGTGCTGCAACAACTGCTGGCCATGCACAGCACGCCCTTGCTGGCCACCACCCTGATTGCGCCAGGCGACACCGAACCGCTCAACGATGCACAAGAAATTCGCGAACGCTACAAGGGCCGGGTGGCTGCGGTCATCGATTCAGGTGCCTGCCCACGGGAGCCTACCACCGTGGTTGACCTGACCGGCGGTGAACCAGTGGTCATTCGCCAGGGACGGGGCTCCCTGACCACATTGGGCCTGTAAGCCAACATCCCCGGAGACAAGCACCATGGACTTTACCCACCTGATTCCAACGGTCACGCTCTACGCCATTCC
>JBIJDQ010000444.1:0-3103 GCA_044344025.1 Rhodoferax sp. | reverse complement strand
ATTTTTATATAAATAACACGCATGCGCCCCTATAACTTCTCCGCTGGCCCGGCTGTGATGCCCGACGACGTACTGCGCCAAGCCGCCGCCGAAATGCTCGACTGGCACGGCAGTGGCATGGGTGTGATGGAAATGAGCCACCGTGGCAAGGAATTTGGTGCCATTTACGAGCAAGCCCAGTCCGACTTGCGTGAGCTGTTGGCGGTGCCAGAGCACTTCAAGCTTTTGTTCATGCAAGGTGGCGGCCTGGGTGAAAACGCCATCGTGCCGCTGAACTTATCCAAAGGGCAAACCGCAGACTTTGTGGTCACGGGCAGTTGGAGTCAAAAATCTGCGCAGGAAGCACGCAGATACTGCACCGTGCATGAGGCCACCAACACCAGCAGCACAGGCCACATCAGCCTGCCAGCCCCCAGCACTTGGCAGCTCAGCAACAATCCCGCCTACGTGCACATCTGTAGCAACGAGACCATCAACGGGGTGGAATACCATGAGTTGCCAGACCTCAAAGCCCTGGGCTGTGATGCCCCACTGGTCATTGACTTTTCATCTCACGTGGCCTCTCGCCCAGTCGATTGGTCACGGGTGGGTGCGGCGTTTGGCGGCGCCCAAAAAAACCTCGGACCCGCCGGACTGACCCTGGTGGTGGTGCGTGAAGACCTGTTGGGCAGTGCCTTGCCCATCTGCCCCAGTGCCTTTAATTACAAAACTGTGGCTGACAACCAGTCGATGTACAACACCCCACCCACCTACGCCATTTACATCGCGGGGCTGGTGTTTGGGTGGCTGAAGGCCCAGGGCGGCATTGCCGCCGTGGAGGCGCGCAACATCGCCAAGGCCAAGTTGCTTTATGAGGCCATTGACCAATCGGCCTGCTTCGTCAACCGCGTGGCCAAAAGCTGTCGCTCACGCATGAATGTGCCCTTTTATTTGCATGATGAGCGTCTGAATGACGCTTTCTTGAGCGGTGCCAAAGACAGAAACCTGTTGCAACTCAAAGGCCACAAGTCGGTGGGCGGCATGCGCGCCAGCATTTACAACGCCATGTCGATTGAAGGCGTGCAGGCCTTAGTGACCTACATGCAAGCGTTTGAAGCCGAACACGCCTGACCAACACCGCTCTTTTCGTTTTTTCAAAACTCCGTTTTCCCATGGCTAAAACTCTCGCCGAGCTGCGCACCACCATCGATGCGCTTGACCAAGATCTGCTCACCTTGCTCAACCAACGGGCTAACTTGGCCCATGAGGTGGGCGAAATCAAACGCATTGACGGATCTGCCGTGTTTCGCCCCGACCGTGAAACCCAGGTCATTGCCAACTTGCAGGCACACAACGGCGGCCCACTGAAAGACCACAGCCTGGGCCTGATTTGGCGTGAAATCATGTCGGCATGCCGCGCCCTTGAGGCCCCGCAGCGCGTAGCTTACTTGGGGCCAGCTGGCACCTTCAGTGAGCAAGCGGCCATCCAGTTTTTTGGTGGCAGCATGTCGCGGGTGTTGTGCGTCAGCATTGATGAAGTGTTTCGCGCCACGGCGGCGGGCAGTGCCGAGTTTGGTGTGGTGCCGATTGAAAATTCATCCGAAGGGGTAATTTCGCGCTCGCTTGATTTGCTGCTCAATTCCCCGCTGCACATCATTGGTGAAACCAGCTTTCTGGTGCGCCACAACCTGCTGCGCCTGGAGCCCTCTCTACACGACATCGAGGCCGTTTACGCTCACCCGCAAGCCCTGGCACAGTGTCAGGACTGGCTGACCACCCATTTGCCCAACGTCGAGCGGCGTGCGGCGGCCAGCAATGCGGAAGGCGCGCGGTTGGCGGCCACCAACCCAGCCTGGGCTGCCATAGCCAGCGAGAAGGCTGGCAGTGAGTTTGGTTTGCACATTGCCTCTTATGCAATTCAGGACGATGCCTTCAACCGCACCCGTTTTGCTGTGATTTGTCTGCCGCAAACCCTGGCAGCGCCGCAAGCCACCGGCAACGATTGCGTCAGCCTGATTGTCTCGGTGACCAACCGCCCTGGCGCGGTTCATGACCTGCTGGTGCCTTTGAAGAAACACGGCGTGTCCATGACCCGATTTGAGTCGCGCCCGGCGCGCTCTGGCCAGTGGGAGTACTACTTCTACATTGACCTGGCAGGCCATCCATCCCAGCCCAATGTGCAAGCAGCGCTGGAAGAACTGCGCAGCCTGTGCGCCTTTTACAAGGTCCTGGGCACCTATCCGGTGGCGCAATAATGTTTGAACAACTCGGTCTGATCGGCTGCGGCCTTATGGGGGGCTCGTTTGCATTGGCACTCAAACGCGCGGGGCTGGTCAAACGGGTGGTGGGTTACAGCAAATCACCAACCACCACTGAACGCGCCCGCCAACTGGGGGTGATTGATGTTGAAGCGCCTTCGGCCTTGTTGGCCGTGTCTGGCGCTGACATTGTGCTGGTGGCGGTGCCAGTGGCTGCTTCTGAGGCCACCTTCAAATCCATCAAACACATGGTGACCACCAAGGTGTTGATCATGGATGTGGGCTCTACCAAAGGCGATGTGGTGGAGGCCGCGTTGCGCGGCTTGCGCGACCAAGTGGGCTCATTTGTGCCCGCGCACCCGATTGCAGGCAAAGAACTCGCGGGGGTCGAACACGCAGATGCTGACCTTTACACCGGTCGCCAGGTGATTTTGACCCCAACCGAGCGCACCCTTGCCGCGCAGCTTCAACAAGCCCAATTGGTTTGGTCAGCCTTGGGATGCAACGTGGTGCAAATGGCACCAGAGGCCCATGATGCTGCCTTTGCCGCAGTCAGCCACCTGCCCCACCTGCTGGCCTTCGCAATGATGAACGCTGTACTGGTTCATCCGCAAGGTGCCCAGTTTTTGTCGCTGGCAGGGCCTGGTTTTAGGGATTTCACCCGCATTGCGGCCAGCGACCCAAAGGTTTGGCGTGACATTTTGCTGGCCAACCGCACGGAGTTGTTGGCACAAAGCCAACTGTTTCAAGCCCAATTGCACGCTTTTGAAGCTGCCATGACCGCCGGCAACACATCCGCCATCGAAACCTTGATTGAACAAGCCAGCGCGGCCCGTGCGCAATGGCAAATGACGCAACTCCCCAAA
>JBIJDQ010000443.1:0-3106 GCA_044344025.1 Rhodoferax sp. | reverse complement strand
CTCTTTCTTCCAGAACGGGGCCTGGGTTTTAAGGTAGTCCATCAAAAACTCACAGGCGGCAAAGCTCTCACCCCGGTGCGCACTGGTCACGGCCACCAGCACGATCTGGTCAAGTGGCTGCAGCAGCCCGATGCGGTGAATAATGCGGGCACCGAAAATGTCAAAGCGCTGGTGCGCCTGGTCAATCATGGCCTCAATGGACTTCTCGGTCATGCCGGGGTAATGCTCCAGTTCCATGCTGCTGATGGTGCCCGGCGTGCCAGCCGTGCGGTCACGCACAGTGCCCAAAAAACTGCAGACGGCACCCACACGGGGGTCTTGAGCCCGCAGCACGGCAATTTCTTCAGCCAAATTGAAATCCTCGGCCTGAATCGACACACGCAGTGAATTTTTCATGAAAAATCGCCCTCTAGTGCTTATTCAATAAGCGTTAGTAGCTATAAATATAATAGTATTTTAGCCACCGGTGACCGGCGGAAAAAAGGCCACTTCAGCGCCTTCGGTCAACGCCGAAGACTCGTCACACATGGTTTGTTTCAGCGCCAGTCGCACCGCTTTGCCACGGGCCAGGCCCTCGGCATAGACACCGCCCAACGCAATGAGTTCATCACGCAACTCGCCCAGGGTGGCGGCCTGGGTGTTGCGCTGCTCGCTGCCAACACCGATAGTTTCGCGAATACCGGCGAAATATTTCACGGTCACGATCATGCCAACAACTCCGTAAATGGAATAAACCGCACCACATCACCCGGCGCAATGGTGCAACCAGGCGGGTTGTCGACCAAGCCGTCACTCCAAACTGCCGAGGTCAGCACACCAGAACTTTGGTTGGCAAACAATTCCAGCCCCCCGGACAGCGTGCGTCTGGCACGCAAAAATTCACGGCGTTTATCGGCTCTGGCCCAAGTGAAATCAGCGCGAAGCGCTGTTGATTTTGGCGCTGTATCAACCACACCTTGCAATTTGAGCAAAAAGGGCCGCACCAGCAACAAGAAGGTGACAAAGCTCGACACCGGGTTGCCCGGCAGGCCAATGAAGTGCGCCCCAACACCCGCAACACCCGTACCCGCTTGGCCATCGTGAGACGTGTGTGGCTGTAGCGTACTGCCCTGCCCGACCCATCCATAGGCAAACGGTTTGCCGGGTTTGATGGCAATCTGCCACAAATCCAAGTGGCCCAGACTTTGCACGGCAGGTTTGATGTGGTCTTCCTCCCCGACTGACACACCGCCGCTGGTCAGAATCAAATCGTGGTGCTGCGCGGCGTTGCGCAGCGCATCCATCGTGGCGGCGCGCTGGTCAGGCACGATGCCAAAATCACTCACCTCGCAGCCTAGGCGAGTCAGCAAGGCTTTTAGGAAAAACCGGTTCGAGTTGTAGATGGCCCCTGGTTTCATTTGCTCTGGGGGCACCTCGCCGGGCATCACCAGTTCGTCACCGGTTGAAAACAGGGCCACCTTGGGTTTGCGTGCCACGGTGAGCCGATTCATACCAATGCTGGCGGCTAGACCTTGCGCAGCGGGCGTTAGACGCTCTCCATTTGGCAGCACAACCGCGCCGCTTGTGACATCTTCACCAGCGCGGCGAATCCACTGTCCGGGCTTGGGTGCGGACGAAATGCGCACACTGCCGTCAGACTGAACCACACAATCTTCTTGCATGACCACTGCATCGGCACCTTCGGGAATGGGGGCTCCTGTGAAGATGCGCGCCACCGACATAGGGACCAAGACCGTGCCTGTACTGCCCGCCGCAATGCGCTGCGACACCGGCAGGGTTTGTCCGGAGTCGCCCAAGTCAGCACAACGCACTGCATAACCGTCCATCGAACTGTTGTCATGCGGTGGCACCTGCAGTGCGGACACCAGGTCTTGCGCCAGCACCCGCCCGTCTGCATCAAAGGTGGAGACCTGTTCGGTACCTGTCAACGGGCTGGCAAACGACAACAGTTGGGCCAAGGCCTCATCAAGCGACTTCAATGGGGCTTGAGGTGTACGGGGCTGGTTCATTGGTAATTTCCAGCGTTGTATTCAAAACGCTCGCCCTGCGACAAAAGCCAGTCCACCACCGCGTCAGGGTCATTCAGGTTCAGCACCTGCAAACCCGTGGGTGTGGGCAATTGGTCTGGCGAATCAGTGGCAATGGCTGCAATAAAGTCGTCATCCATGTAGCGAGCTGGTTTACTGGCCGCGGCGCGCCAGACCTCAACTTTGAGCAAGTCGGAGTCCTTAAAACCTTCAACCAGCACCCAGTCCACGCCGTCATACAACTCGGCCAGCAGCTGGTGCACCGTGGGCCGGTTGGGCACTTCAAATTCGCGCATCAGCGCCAAGCGCGTGTCAGAGGCGACGATCACTTCAAACGCGCCGGCCTCGCGGTGGCGGTAGGTGTCTTTGCCTTCGTGGTCGATGTCAAACTTGTGGTGCGCGTGTTTCACCACCGACACGCGCAGGCCCTTGAGGCGCAAGGCGGGTATCAGCCGCTCGACCAGCGTGGTCTTGCCCGAACCGGAAAACCCGGCGAATCCAACCACATTCATTTTTATTACTCTCTTATTTATAGCAAAAAGGGCTTATAAATAAAGCACCTTAGGCCATTTCATGCACATTTTTCAACAATGAAAGCCTTGATAACCTGCACATCAGCCGCCATGTTGACCACCCGCTTGGGCAAGGCTTCAATGCCGTCAAATCTGGCCGGGCGATCAGGCTCACAGCCGGTCGCTTCAACAATGGTTTGGGCGAACTTGATGGGCAATGCCGTTTCCAGCACGACCATGGGCACACCAGCCTGTAGGTGCTCGCGCGCCACCTTCACCCCGTCGGCTGTGTGGGTGTCGATCATCATGCCGTGGCGTTCCCAGGTATCTTTGATGGTGGCCAGGCGTTCTGTATGCGTGCTTTTGCCGCTAACAAAACCGTAGCGGCTGGCGGCCTGGCTGAAAGCGGGATGCGCTTCCAGGTCAAAAAAACCAACCCGTGCCAAGGCATCACCAAACAAGGCTTTTGTGCGCGGACCGTCACGCCCGAGCAGGTCGAACACAAAGCGCTCAAAGTTGGATGCTTTGGAGATGTCCATCGACGGGCTGGAGGTCTCGTGCGTGTCG
>JBIJDQ010000442.1:0-3107 GCA_044344025.1 Rhodoferax sp. | reverse complement strand
AAGAAGCGTAAGCGGTCTGCCAACTACGTCCTTCCCCTGACCATCTGAACGCGATAAACCTGCTGATTTCAAAAGGAGATCAGCATGATAGGTAAAAGATTCAAGTGGACGACACATTTGGAAGCGGCCGAAGGCTGCGGGCTGAGCCTTGCTGCCTACGCACAGAAGCATGGCATTGACGTTCGCCGCCTGTACGAGGCTCGCCAGTTACACAAGCTTCAGGGCGCAACAGCATGGAGCGTCGTACGCGTCAAGGAACAAGCCGCAGTTGAAGTCACCCCCAAGGTGCAGCAACACCGCGTGGCACCAAGCACCGTTGCCATGCAAGCCCGTCTGGGCAACGGCGTCGTACTGAGCTGGTCTCAGGATCAGACTCATACAGCAGCCCTGCACGGCATGCTGCGCACCTTGGCGGCCCTGCCATGTTCCATCTGAACGCCAACCTGGCGGTGTACCTGCACCGCGGCAACGTGGACTTCCGCAAGAACATCAACGGCCTTTGTGCGGTCGTTGAACACGACCTTGGCCTCAATCCCTTTGCACATGCCATCTTTGTCTTTGGCAACCGCAGAAAGGACCGCATCAAGATATTGGGCTGGAATCGCAATGGCTTTTGGCTGCTGCAAAAGCGACTGGAGGATGCACGCTTCATTTGGCCTCAACAAGATGCGGCCGTGGTCGAACTCACGGTGCAGCAACTGCACTGGTTGCTCGATGGAATTGACCTCGCCGCGATGCGTGGCCACCGGGCAGTTTCCTACCAAAGAGCAGCATAAAAATGTGTCGTTGACAGTGATTTGGAGGGAACTTTTTGACAGGGGTTTTGGTCAAATTCACCAATGAGTTCAGCCCCCTCCATTGACGAAATCGCAGCCTTGAAAGAGGCCTTGTCTGCCCAGCGGCGGCACAGCGAGTCACTCGCAGGCCAACTGCTCCTGGCGCGCACCGAGCGCGACTTGCTCAAGGAGCGGCTCAACAAGTTCATGCGCAGAATCTTTGCCGCCAAGAGCGAGGCCAGCAGCCAAGACCAAAAGGATATGTTCTTCAACGAAGCCGAGGCCCTGGGCGCACAAGTCCAGAGCGCAGCCCAGGAAGAGCCAGACAGCGATGACGCGGGCAGCATTGATGTTCCCACCCACAAGCGCGCCAAGCGCGGTCGCAAACCGCTAGACCCAGCACTGCCCCGCCATGTGGTGCGCCATGAACTGCCAGAGCACGAGCGCGTATGCCCACACGACGGTGCTGCCCTGCAGGAAATCGGCGTTGAAGCCAGCGAGCAACTCGACATCATTCCCCAGCAAGTGCGCGTGATCCGCCACGAGCGCGTCAAATACGCCTGCCCGTGCTGTGATGGCGCCTTGCGTCTGTCACCCAAGCCCGCGCAAGTCATACCCAAGGGCTTGTTCAGCGAAGGCTTGCTGGCCTGGGTCATTACCTCCAAGTATTGCGATGGTTTGCCCCTGTACCGCCAGGCTGCGCTTCTGGGACGCTTTGGTGGCAGCGACCTCTCGCGCAACACCCTGGCAGCCAGCATCGTGCGTGTGGGCCAGGCGGTGCAACCCGTCATCAATTTGCTGCGCGACCATCTGCTGGACGCTCCATTGACGTTTGGTGATGAAACCACGGTGCAGGTGCTCAAGGAGCCCGGCAAGAGTGCGCAGTCCAAGAGTTTTATGTGGGCGCAGATGACCCAGGGCTCAGGACCCGAGGGCACCGGGCCACCGATTCGCCTGTTTGGCTACTCGCCTTCGCGCAGCACGGCAGCGGCGCAGATTCTGTACGCCGGCATGCGAGCCGGATCGGTTCTGATGAGCGACGGATATGCGGTGTACGACCAGATCGCCCAGGCGCACCAACTGGTGCACTTGGCATGCTGGGCGCACTGCAGACGTGACTTCAATGATGCGTTGCAGGCCTTGCCCAAGCATGCGCGAACGGCTGACCAATTGGCGGCGCAGTTCATTGCGCTTATCGGGCAGTTGTATGCGGTAGAGGCCAGGGCACGCGAGAACGAATTGGACGCCAAGGGGTTACTGGAGCAACGCCAGCTACACAGTGTGCCGGTGCTTAACAAGATAGAGGCCTTGCTGCTGGCGAATTTGCATGCGGTGCTGCCTGGCAGCTTGCTGGGACGGGCACTGCATTACCTCAGCGGCCAATGGTCCAAGCTGATGCTGTATGTCACCAATGGCGCGTACCCGATTGACAACAATGCTTGCGAGAATTCGATTCGTCCCTTTGTGATCGGTAGGCGTAACTGGTTGTTTGCCGACACGGTCGCCGGTGCGAATGCCAGCGCCAATCTGTATTCGCTGTTGCAGACCTGTGCGGCCAACGGTGTGGATGGCTATCGTTATCTGCGTGCGCTGCTGGTGGCTTTGCCCAAGGCACAGACGGTTGATGACTACGAGGCGTTGTTGCCGTGGTTTATTGCGATGCCAGCTGACTGATCGGTCGGCTGCCACCTCTATCCCGATTCTCCATCACCATTCGCCGGGTTCATGCAAGGGCGGGGTTAATAGACCGCTTACGATCAAACGTGGAACACAGGTCGCCACCTTGTTCCCCAATTCACCCAATTGATTAACTTCCGAGCACTACTTAAGACCGATCCCGAAGCCCTCACAACGGCAAGCAGTGCTGACCGGTATGCAACGGATCATTTCCCTCCGCATGCGCAATCAGTGACGACAGGTCGCCCGGATTTTCCCACTTGCGGATGTGGTGAAATCCCTTCACTCTTTGTGATTGGACTGAACCATGGTTATGAATCCGCCGGACATTGGGAAATACCAAATCGAGCGGGAATTGGGCCGCGGCGCCAGCGGTGTCGTCTACTTGGCACGTGATACCTTTCGGGGCAATTGGGTTGCTATCAAGCAGATTCACCCGCACTTGCTGATTGATCCGGCGCAAGCAAACAAATACCGGCGCCTCTTGCACAACGAGGCAGTATTGGTAGGGCAGATCAATCACCCACACATTGTGTCTCTGATCGACGTGAATGAACGGGCCAATCCACCCTACCTAGTACTGGAGTATGTGCCGGGGCGGTCGCTGGAACAACACACTTCGCCAGATACCCTTTTGCCGGTGTCAGAGGTACT
>JBIJDQ010000038.1:0-11078 GCA_044344025.1 Rhodoferax sp. | reverse complement strand
GGTAGGCATCAAGAATGACCTTGTTGACAAACTTGACGAGTTCGTTGTCGGCCGCAGCAGACTCCAACGAGTCGTCGTTGCTGCCATCGTCCATCGGGGAGCTGTCCATGTCCGCCAACATGGCATCAATGCTGCCGCCGGTCGCCTCCAGTCCAAAAATTTGTCCCAAAGACTCCAGAAACTCGGTTTGAGTCGTCACTCGGTAAACAAATTTCAGCGTCTTGGGGAACACCTGCTGGACGATGCGCGAACTTCGGACCGCTTCCGGATCGAGGCACATGATCACCAACCCTGCTGGCGACTCCTCCAGCGGAACCCAACCCTGTTCTTCAATAAATTCGCGCTTGAGTGCGCCATGCAACATCTCGGAACGGATACGCCCAGCCGAGAAGGGCTCATAGGCGGCTCCGAAAAACTTGGCCAGTGAGGCACCAATCTGCCCCACGCGCACTTTGTAGGTAGACAACAAAACGTCCTCTACAGCCCGCCCCTGGGTGCGGGCTTCTTGCAGGCAGCGCTGCAACTCTTCTGCCGCCATGACACCGTCCGACACCAGCCCGTCGTATTTGGTCACCATGCGCCGAACGCTTTCTTCGGCCTCATGAATGCGGTGACGAATCGCGGTAGCCAGGGTCTTGGTGAGCTGCGAGACCCCTTCGACCTCTAGCTCGCCAAAGGTCTGTTCGCTTTTGTTGTTGATGATTTGCAACACACCGTACAAGGTGGCCCCCTCCAGAATGGGTGCCACCAACATTTGTCGCGTCCGGTAACCCGAGCGCTTGTCGACCTCCTTGAGAAACGTGAGCGCTGGGTGAATCCGCTTAAGTGCATCATCGTCGTACACATCGGGCAAATTGACCAATTTGTGGCTAAAGGCCACATAGCCGGCAATACTTTGGGGGGTGATTGGTAATTTCAGGTCACGACTGCTGTTGAGACCGGTCTTGACTTTGGAGACAATGGCTGTCTTGTCTTCGTTGACCACGTACAGGGTCAACCGATCTGCATTAAAGAGCTTGCAGATGTCCTGACTGGCCTCAAGCATGATCTGCTCGATGTTGTCGGTTTCATGAATGCGGGCCGTCACATGCTGCAACTGCTTGTAAAACAAGGCCTCGAAAGTCATACCGGCGCGTTCAGCGCCGTGCGGTTTGATGGCGGTGGTCATCGTTATTTGCTTTCGAAATTGGTGACCCCATCCCAATCGCGGTCAACGGACTGGTCACGTGTGAGCGCTATGCGCTGCGCATACAAGGCATAGAGCGCTTTGTTGGGGGCAAGTTGCCGCAACTGGTGCATCAGCGCATCACTTTGCGCACGGTCCTGGGCGCGGTAGGCTGCCAGAAAAGTATGCCACAGTGCCAATTCGTCGCTCAGCGCCACACTGATCTGCCCCTTGCTTGCCGCGGGTGAAAAAATAGCAATCGCCTGCTGCTTGCCTTTGACCCGCACGAGGTCAAGCTCCTGCCAGACAAAATCAGTGGCCAACTCCTTGGTGGACGCACTGACGACAATACTGACGCCATACACCTTGGACAAGCCTTCAAGTCGCGAGCCCAAGTTCACAGCATCACCAATCACCGTGTAACTTCGTCGAATATTGGAGCCCATGTCACCCACATACATTTGCCCGGTGTTCAGCCCAATGCCCAAAGCAATGTCCACATTGACATGAGACAAGGCGCCTGCTTTGTGGGTCTTGTTGATTCGCCCGAGCGCCTGAGTCATCTCAACAGCGGTTTTCACGGCCAGTTGCGCATGCATGGGTGACTCGACCGGAGCCCCCCAGAAAGCCATGACACAGTCACCCATGTACTTGTCCACCGTGCCCCGGTTGGCCCCGATCAAGCGGGTCAACTCACTGAACACCTGATTGAGCAAATGCTGCAGTTGTGCTGGGTCCATTTGCTCCGACAAGGTGGTAAACCCACGCATGTCGCAAAACATCACCGTCAACTCGTCACTCTTGGCACGCATGCTGTAGTTGTCAGGGTCCTTGATCATTTCCTTGACCAACTCAGGCGGCACATAGGTGCCAAACAAGGAGATCAACTCCCGCCGTGAACGACTGGCGACCAGATAACCAAAACCCACATTGAGGACAGAAATGCTCACTGCCATGAACAGCACCGGAGCCAAGGCCAGCACCAAACCATAAGCCTGATACAACCACCAGTTTCCGCCTACGAGGACCACCACGACGACAGCGCTTAACACCACTGCCACAGGTGCTCTGACCATAGGCAGCGCCAACGCCAAGGCCAAGCCCACAAGCAAAGCCACGATGGTTTCGTACGCGTTTGCAAAAATGGGTTTTACGAGAAATCGCCGATCGAGCAACCCAGCCAAGGCGTTGGCCTGCACTTCAAGGCCCGGGTAGACCGCATCCACCGGGGTGGCACGCAAATCCACAATGCCAGGGGCAGTGGTGCCGACGATCACGATCTTCCCGTTCAACTGTCGCTCTGGCACACGACCGGCCATCACATCAGCGGCAGACACATAGTTAAACGTGCCGCCGCGTGCCCCGCCGTGCCCCTTGAAAGGCACCAACAATGCACCACGCTTGTCCACCGGGATGCTGAAGGTCTTGTCGCTCCACCTCAAAACGATGTTTTCCAAAACGGCGTGCCCAGATCCGTCGGCGCCACCACCGGCAAAGCCAGGCGTTACCTGCGGCATGCCAATCAGGCGGCGAAACATCGCCAGCGACAATGATTCGTAGTAGTCACCGGAATAACGCACAACCAAAGGCAGAGCGCGAACAACACCGTCAGGGTCTGTGATTGAGTTAAAAAAACCAGCCTGCTGCGCAGCATTCGCTATTGAGTTGATGTTGGAGCCAAAACCGCTCCATTCCATCATGGGTACCGCACGGTTTTGAAAGTCTTTGGCTGCCATCACCGGGGTGGGGAGTTCGCCATTGATCCGGCCACCCTGGTCACTGGTGAAGTAATACCCCATGACCACCGGGCGACCAGTCAGCGCCTTGGCGAACAGTCCGTCGTAATCCAGAGAGGGCGCAAGCTGTGCCAGCTGCGTGACGAACCCAGCGTCATGGCGGAGCTGCTGCTGCGCAAGGGCTGAGAGCTGCTTGAGTCCTGAACTTTCATCGGGCTCGGCGAACACCACGTCAAAGCCCAAAAGGCTGATCTCATACTTTTCAAACAGCGTTTGCGTGAGGGTCGCCATTTTTTGCCTTGACCAGGGCCAACGCCCCAATTCCGCCAGGCTTTTTTCATCCACATCGACGATCACGATGCGGTCATCAAACGTCTTGGGCATGGTCGCCCGCAATCTCGCATCAAAAATCATCGCATCAATGCGATCTAACGCCCCAATCTGCATCAGGCCCAGGCCATGCAAAAGCGCTAACAGAAGTGGCACCAAAGACAAGCCGATGCGTCGCCAGTGTCGCAAGAGGTAGCGCATGAGACTCCAATCCATCTAATCCGAGAGGCCTCTTAAGCAGGCATCAGGACTGTATAAATTGCATTTGTGTACCAGCCAAAACGATCGAGTCGCCATCTCTGAGCACTTGGGGTTCCGAGCCCACCACCACGCCATTGAGCACAGGATGGTCGATACCTTCCACGTGGTGCACCAGAAAGGCATGAGGACGTCGGGTAATGGCCGCTACCGCGACACCGGGCTTGCCAATGGTGGTGACCACCTTGGTTAAGGGCATTTCGCGGCCTGTTGCCGGACCCGAAAGTACCTTAATCGCCCCATGAATTTCCTTGGCGGCAGACACTGGCACAGCCACTGAAGGCCGTGCCTTGACCATCATGGTTTTTTCAAAGTTGTCGTCTGGCAGATGGTTCTCAAACCGAAGCTTGTATTTGCCGACCTCAAGCGTGTCATTGTGGCTAAGCAACTGCTTCTTCACCGCTTTTCCGTCAACAAAGGTGCCATTGGTGCTGTTCAAATCCTCGACCGTCACCTGGCCTGCCGTCATGTGCAACACCGCATGCTCACCACTAACGGCCAGGTTGTCGATCACGATGTCGTTGTAAGGACGTCTCCCGAGCGTTGTTTTTTCCTTGATCAACTCGACTTCCTTGATCACCACACCATCGATCATCACAATCACTTTTGGCATGACTGCCTCCCGACATTCAGTTCGTTGAAAATTAATCGCATAGGCTACTCCGACTTGCCAAACAACACTGACATCAAGCCCGATTTTGCGGGTGATAGCATTGCCTTTGTTAACAATACTGCAATGTTATCGCGTCCGCCATGGGCATTCGCCTGGTGGATCAGCTCTTGTGCCATCTGGGAAAAAGACCGCTCCGATGTCAATACACTGGTGATGCCCGTTACATCAAGCATGTCAGTGAGTCCATCGGAGCACATCAAATACAGATCCCCCCCCGTGACCTGATGGGTGGCCACCTCCATTTGCACCGTATCCTCGACACCCAAAGCCCGGGTCAGAAGGTTTTTGCCTGGTGCGACTGCGGCCTGTTCGGGGGTCAACAACCCGGCATCGACCTGTTCTTGCAGCATCGAATGGTCTTTGGTCAACTGCGTCAAAACCCCCGCGCGTAAGCGATAACACCTGGAATCACCAACATGGCCTAGCACCAATGTCTGGCCCTGAAAAACCGCCGCCACCAGGGTGGTACCCATGCCAGCGTAATGCGGGTTAGACACAGCCGCATTCAGTATGGATGTGTTTGCTTTCTGCACACAAATGTCAAGAGCCCGAGCCACTTGGCCTGCATTGGGCTTCTGGGTGCCACTGGAGAGCCAACGAACCAATTCTGAACTGATGAACGCCGTGGCCATCCCGCTGGCAACCTCTCCGGCGTTGTACCCGCCCATGCCGTCTGCCAACACGGCCACACCGTTCGCTTCATCAAAAGTCAGCGCATCTTCGTTGTTGGTGCGAACACGCCCTGGGTCGGTGAGAGAAAAAAATTGGTATTTCATCGTGGCATTCGTCAGATTTCAAGATCGGGCGAGTCGCCCTTGCGGGTTGGTGTCACAGCCTGGGTTGCCGAAAACTTGACAGTTTTTTCAAACCCTCCGGCATCAGCGGGCACGGTGGCTGCAAAGGCCAGCGTTCGTTCGGTCCAAGTGGCGGACAACGACCCGGTGATCGCGTCGGATGACGGGGCATTTGCGTCCGTCTGCGTCCCGAGACCGAGCAAGGCTTGCGCAAACTGGTCGCCATCCTGGTAACGCATGTCGGGGTTTTTGCTCAACGCGCGCGCCACCACCACCGCCAATTGTGGCGGCAAGTCAGAACGAACCAAAAGGACACTTGGCGCTTCTTCGTTGGCAATTTTGTACATCAGTTCAGTCATCGATTCGCCACGGAAGGGCAACACACCCGTCAGCAACTGAAACAGCATAACCCCCAACGAATAAAGATCGGAGCGCCCATCCACCTTTTTTCCTGCCAATTGCTCGGGCGACATAAAACTAGGGGTGCCGAGTACCAGTCCCGTTTTGGTTTTGCTGGAATCGGTAATGCGGGCAATACCAAAGTCAGTGACCTTCACTGTGTCAGTGGCGAGCTCAAACATGATGTTTGCCGGCTTGATGTCGCGGTGGACCACGTGCTGCTTGTGCGCGTAGGCCAGCGCCAACGCCACACGGGTCACAATGGACAGCACCACCGGAACGCCCAGCAAATGGCCCGCTTTTGCATACGCCGTAAGGTCGACTCCCTTAAGAAATTCCATGGCAATAAAAGCCAGGTCATGCTCTTCGCCTGCATCAAAAATGGTCACGATGTGCTGGTGCTGTAGCCTGCCCGCCGTTTCCGCCTCGCGGAAAAATCGCTCCCGGGCATCAACCAGCTCATTGCCTTCAAATTCACTGCTCAATGCCAGCGTCTTGATCGCAACAACCCGTCCGATTTTCGGATCGCGCCCCAGGTAAACCACGCCCATTGCGCCTTTTCCCAGCTCTTTTTCGACCTGGTAGCGCCCCAACATCGGCTTTTCTACATCACCACCAGACAACACCAGGGTACCGCCGGGGTGGACCCCGCCGCCGCCCAGCATGACCGTCTCAGAGAGATTTTTTGCCCGGTTGAGTTTGACCTTCAGGTCTTTGTAACCTGCGTCGAATACGGCCATGTGCTCATAAACCGCCTGCGCCTTGTTGAACTGGCGTTTGCGCTCAAAGTCCAGTGCCAGATTGTGCAAGTTGTCCATCACATCATGCCCCAGGGGCACGCGCCTGAACCGGTCAAACGCCATGTCCAACTGCCCCTGCCCCTGCAAGGCCAAACCCATCATGCGATTGGTTTCCGCAGACTCTTCATCCGCCTTGATTTTTTTGGCCTCCGTCATCAAAAACCGCTTGGTCGTGATCGCCAAATGCCCCAACACCAGCAATGTGGCAGGAAACACCAACGGCAACCACACCGCCTGGCCAGACAACAAGACAAATTCAGAACCCAGCAAGGCCAGAAACAGCACCGAGGTGCTGATGGCCGCCATCCCTGCGGACAACCAAGGTACGGCAAAAATCAAATACAAACACAATGCGACGAGCACCACTGGGCCAGCCCAGGTGGCCCACGCAGGCTGCACAATAAAGTGCTCGTTCAAAATGCTCGACGTGATGTGCGCAATGGTCTCGGCAGGCGAAAGTGACGGGTTGCCAGGCACTGGGAACTGGGTACCAACACCAGCGGCGGTGGCACCAATTACAACCACCTTGCCCGCGTATTTGGAGGCCGGTATTTTCCCGCTTAAAACATCAAAAAACGAATCCACTGCAAACGCAGATTTGCCGTCGCGCGTCGGGTAAAACTGCGGCAACATCAAGGCGGATGAATCTGTCTTGATGCGCAGTTGACCCATCTGCACCGACTCGCCCACATTGAGCCGCATATCGGCCATGGTCAGATTGAGGCTTTTGAGTGCCGCCAGCAACGCCATGGACGGCACCGCCTTACCGTCATAGTTCACCAGCAAAGGTTCTTGCCGGACAGCACCGTCAACGTCTTGCAACTGGTTCAGGTGGCCAACACCTGCTACAGAGGCGCCCAAGCTCTCCATGGGCCACTGCCCCTTGCTCGCGGGCAATGAAAAACCACTGCTGTCCTCCAACGCACTGTTCGCAGCAAATCCCGGCATCGGGGCGTCTGGGCGGCCTTGAGGCTTACCTAATGAAAATACAGAGGGAACGATGACATTGCCGGCTTTGCGAAAACTGGCGGCGAGTTGACCATCAGTATCAAGAGAGGCTTCTGCCCTGGCAATCACCTCCACCAGCCTGTCATGCCCGGGCAGCGGTATCTGGTTGGCATCGTCGGCTAACAACACCGCCTTCATCTGGCGAATGAAGTCCAGTCCCCTGTCCACCTGGGGTTCAAAAAAGAAGGCGGTATGAACGATGGTTTTCGTCTTGACGGCTGCCAGTTGGTCAATTAACTTGGCGTGTACATCCCGCGACCATGGCCAACGACCGATATTGGCGATGCTTTGGTCATCAATGGCAATTACCGCGATCTGACTTGACGGCTGGCGCGATGTGCTGGTGCTCGCAAAGTCGTAAAAGCGCCGTTCCAAGGTGCTGATGGCATCGGTCGATAAGTGCAGCACGGCCACCGCCGCCACCAACAGCACCGCAGCAAACCCATCGGAGCGCCAAAGTGAAAATGATTTCGGAATTGCCACAACCACACCTTTCAGACTTTTCAATGTACAGAAAAACCACCGCTGCTTGGCGGTCGGCCAGAACATCTGCCGACACCCGATTAGATACCATTCCTGTGGGCACCCTGATGACCCAAGACGCACAAAAAAGCCGGATTGTCCATGGGCAGGACATCCGGCTTCGTTCTCTGCTGCGACGCCTAGGCGCACAGCCAGACATCCACGGGGTTTAAAGCATGGCTTTAAGCAGCTTGGCCATCTCTGACGGGTTACGCGTGACCTTGAAGCCGCACTCTTCCATCACAGCCAGCTTGGCTTCAGCCGTGTCAGCGCCACCAGAGATCAATGCACCGGCGTGGCCCATGCGTTTGCCTGCAGGCGCTGTCACGCCAGCAATAAAGCCAACAATGGGTTTCTTCATGTTGAGCTTGCACCAGCGTGCGGCTTCGGCTTCGTCCGGGCCACCAATTTCGCCAATCATGATGACGGCATCGGTGTCAGGGTCGTCATTGAAGGCGCGCATCACGTCGATGTGCTTCAAGCCATTGATGGGGTCACCACCAATACCCACAGCACTGGACTGGCCCAGGCCGATTTCGGTCAATTGCGCCACGGCCTCATAGGTCAAGGTGCCTGAGCGGCTCACCACGCCAATGCGGCCTTTGCGGTGAATGTGACCAGGCATGATGCCGATCTTGATTTCGTCAGGGGTGATCAGGCCAGGGCAATTGGGGCCGAGCAACAAAGTTTTTTTGCCACCAGCTGCCTCCTTGGCCCGCATGCGGTTACGTACTTCAAGCATGTCACGCACTGGAATGCCTTCGGTGATGCAAATCGCCAAATCCAGGTCAGCCTCAACAGCTTCCCAAATAGCGGCTGCTGCGCCAGCTGGTGGCACATAAATCACACTGACGGTGGCGCCAGTTTCAGAAGCAGCTTCTTTTACCGAGGCGTAAATGGGAATGCCAAAAATAGATTCGCCAGCCTTCTTGGGGTTCACCCCTGCCGCGAAACATTCTTTTCCGTTCGCGTATTCCTGGCACTTTTCAGTGTGGAACTGACCGGTTTTCCCTGTGATGCCCTGGGTGATGACCTTGGTGTCTTTATTGATGTAGATCGACATGTTTATTCCTAATCAGTAGAGGACAGACGCGGCGCAATGCGGTTCTGTCCGTCAAGTTACTTGGCTACTGCCTTGACAGCGGCTTGTGCAGCTTCTGCCATGGTGTCCACGGAAATGATGGGCAGGCCGCTCTCAGCCAGCATCTTTTTGCCCAACTCTTCGTTGGTACCCTTCATGCGCACGACCAGCGGCACATTCAGGTTGGTGGCCTTGCAGGCAGTGATCACGCCAGTCGCAATGGTGTCGCACTTCATGATGCCGCCAAAGATGTTAACCAAAATGGCCTCAACATTGGGGTTTTTCAACATGATCTTGAAGGCTTCGGTGACCTTCTCGGGAGTCGCACCGCCGCCCACGTCCAGGAAGTTGGCTGGCTCAGCGCCAAACAGCTTGATGGTGTCCATGGTGGCCATGGCCAGGCCAGCGCCGTTCACCAGGCAGCCAATGTTGCCGTCCAGACTGATGTAGGCCAAATCAAACTTGCTGGCTTCAACCTCAGCCGGATCTTCTTCGTCCAGATCGCGATAAGCCACGATTTCAGGGTGGCGGTACAGCGCGTTGGAGTCAAAGTTGAACTTGGCATCAATGGCCTTGATGTTGCCGTTGCCTTCAAGAATCATCGGGTTGATTTCTACCAGCGCCGCATCGGTGTCCATGTAGACCTTGTAGATCTTTTGCAGCACATCTACCGCTTGGGCGGTTGACGCTGCAGGCACGCCAATGGCGTTGGCCAGTTTGGTGGCTTGCTCAACGGTCAGACCGGTGGCAGGGTCCACGATTTCGGTCAGGATTTTCTCAGGGGTGGAATGCGCCACCTCTTCGATGTCCATGCCGCCTTCACTTGACACAATCATGGCCACACGCTGGCTGGCACGATCGGTCACGGCAGACACGTAATATTCTTTTTTGATGTCAGCGCCGTCTTCGATCAGCAAGCGGCGCACTTTTTGACCTTCGGGGCCGGTTTGGTGCGTGATCAATTGCATGCCGAGAATCTCGCCAGCTATCTTCTTGACATCTTCAATAGAGCGCGCGAGTTTGACCCCGCCACCCTTGCCGCGACCACCTGCATGGATCTGCGCCTTGACAACCCAAACCGGGCCGCCGAGTTTTTGTGCGGCTTCCACCGCCTCTTGAACGGTGAACGCTGCAATGCCGCGAGGCACTGGCACACCAAATTGACGCAAGATTTCCTTGCCTTGGTACTCGTGAATCTTCATGAGCTCTCTCTCAGGAATGGATGATGGGATGGCCGTCTGAACTCCCCCGAAAGACAGCATCAGTGACCCCGTGCGGTGCAACTTGGGACTGTATCATGGTGCATTGCGTCATTCTTAGATCAGACTTACAAGCAATCCACTTTTCAAGACACGAGTTCACCATGCAAAAAATCTTCATTGACGGCGAGGCTGGCACCACAGGGCTACAGATTCGCGAACGCCTGCAAACCATGCCGGGCATTGAACTGATCAGCATCAATCCAGAGCGCCGAAAAGACCCCCTGGCCAAGCGCGAATTGATGGCGCAGGCTGATCTGGTGGTGCTCTGCCTGCACGACGATGCGGCACTTGAATCTGTGGCCATGATTGACGACCTTGCCAAGAACACCGGGATACCTGGACCCAAAGTCATTGACGCATCCACCGCGCACCGCATCGCGCCCGGCTGGGTTTATGGCTTTGCTGAACTGGCAACCGGCCAGCGCGAGGCCATTCAATCAGCCACCCGTGTGGCCAACCCAGGCTGCTACGCCACCGGTGCCATTGCACTGCTTCGTCCGCTGATCGACGCTGGGCTGATTTCGGCAGACTTCCCACTTTGCCTGCCGGCGGTCAGCGGGTATTCAGGTGGTGGCCGACCCATGATTGAAGCCTACGAGCAGGGCAGCGCCCCAGCATTTGAGCTTTACGGGCTGGGGCTGAAACACAAACACATTCCTGAAATCATGGCTTACACCGGCTTGACGCGACGCCCGCTATTTGTGCCTTCTGTTGGCAACTTCAAACAAGGCATGCTGGTGCAGGTGCCGTTGCATCTGGACATGCTTCCCGGACAGCCGTCCGTGCTCGACCTGCATGAGGCACTGGCCAAGCATTACGCAGGCAGTCAATGGGTCAGTGTGCCTCAGGCCACAACCGACAACAAACTCGATGCAGTGGCCTTGGCAGACACCAACGCCATGGAACTGCGGGTGTTTGGCAACTGCGATGCCGGCGACGGCTTCAGGCATGCCGTGTTGGTTGCTCGCCTGGACAACCTCGGCAAAGGTGCCAGCGGCGCTGCGGTGCAGAACCTGAAATTGATGCTTGACATGGCAGACTAGACGCTAT